>JBDTLW010000001.1:0-24098 GCA_039934575.1 Parafilimonas sp.
TTGATGTCATAATAGAGCAATTTTTAAAAATTAAACAAGCATTTGAATTGTAAATATATGCAACTGTGTAATATTTACACAAATTGTTAAAAAATTTTTTTTACAATACCTTATAAAAAGACAAAGGCATTTAAGTAAAGGCTGCTTATTTTAATAAATAATTGAAATGTACTTGTTTATACCGCAAAGCTTTCGCCGCAACCACAGGTACGGGAAGCGTTTGGGTTTTTAAAAAAAAATCCCTTGCCATTTAATCCGTCAGAATAATCAAGTTCAGTATCAAGTAAATAAAGAAGGCTTTTTATATCAGTCACTAGTTTTATTCTACCTGCTTCAAAAACCTGGTCTGAGGCTTTTAATTCATTATCAAAATCAAGTTTATAGCTTAGTCCTGAGCAGCCACCGCCAACTACAGAAACCCTCAAAAAATATGAGGTATCATTTTCAACACCTGCCTGCTTCATTAATTCAACTGCTTTTTGCTGCGCTTTTTCGCTGGCAGTTACCCCTTCTGTAAGCGTATCCATAATTATTAATTGATTTGCTATTGCTAACAAAGATAAAACTTAGTTTTTTAAAAGATATAATGCATTTTGCGTGAATTAGAAAGTTTGTATTTTCTTTGATGGAATTTTAAAATATGATTATCAGTTAGAAAAAAACTTGGCTCTTATTCATGCATAATGATATAAAATGAAACACATAGATCATATTGGTATAGCAATAAAAAATCTTGAAGCTTCCATTCCGCTTTTTGAAAGCTTACTCAATACTGTTTGCTATAAAAGAGAAACTGTTTCCGGTGAAGGCATAACAACAGCATTTTTAAAAACAGGTGAAACCAAAATTGAGTTGCTGCAGGACGAAAAGGGAAATGGCATCATTAATAAATTTATTGAAAAAAAAGGTGAAGGTATACACCATATTGCATTTGAAGTTGAAAACATACAGGATGAAATAGCCAGACTTAAAGAAGCGGGGTTTACAATTTTAAATGAAGAACCAAGAAAAGGCGCAGACAATAAAATGGTTTGTTTCCTTCACCCAAGATCAACTAATAGTGTATTGATTGAATTGTGTGAACAGATTAAAATTAACCCTGCTTAACATCCAAAGCTATTCTTGTGCAGCATACCAAATACTTGCATATTTATCTGTAAGCAAAAAGTTTTGAAATCGTGTGGCAAGCGTATCTTGTGCTGTTGGTGTGGCGTGAAGACCGTCCGATGTTTCGCTTTGCAGCCAATAAAATCCATCTGTTTTTCTGGGTATAGTGTCCGCCCATTCGTACCATCCCCATGTAAGCATTGGGGCAACAGCATTCTTCCCTTTGTATTCTGTACCGGGCACTCCGTTTATCTGGTCTTCTATTGCCCATTTGCAACCCCAGCCCTGATAATAAGGAGATGGCTCTCTATTCCAAAGCGCCTGATTACCAAAAGTTCTTGTTCGTCCTAAAACATATACAACCTTAAGATTCGTAAATTTTTGCTTGAATACACGTAAGCAAGTTTCCAGTTCATCTTTAACCAGATTTGCCCGGCCTGGCCAGTTTCTATACCTGGAAGAATCATCTGATTCTAAATAAATCACCTGCACTTGTTTGTAGCTGCTTCCTGACCCTTGTATTATTTGTGTTACATGATTCCAATAAGGATCGGATGGGTTTATCATGCTGTTTAGCGATGCTTCACCATAGCCATTGCTGCAATTAAGTAAGGCAAGCATTTTATTAGTGAGCGGATTGTTCTTTGTTTGCTTTTTTAACTGTATCATGTTATGACCGCAAGTGCTGCCACCTAAAGAGATAAACACAATCCTTCCATGCTTAAACGAATTACCAAATGAATCAATAGGAATTATTTTTTGGCTGGTGCTAAGTAAATCGGAAGCATACGCTTTTGAGGGTGCGTTTTTCCCGCCCGGATACAAACCTCCTACATAGCCATTAAATGTCTTTTTTCCAAGATCGTTAAGTGGAATAATTGCAGTATCTACAGAAACAACACTGTTATTAATTTCGGTTGCATTTAGATTGGCGCTGTTGTTTTCTTTAGTGCAAGTGATAAATAGCAGTGAGATTAAAATTGAAAGTTTTACAATTTTCATAGTTCAGGTTTAATAGGGTTAACTATAAATTATTAAGAAATAAAATTAAGGATAAGAATACAAACTTTACCTCCAAAAATAAAAAAAATAAAATTTTTTATTATATTCCGAGTTTTTCCAGGGCTGATTGTGCGGCTAACTGGCTTGCATCTTTTTTATTATACCCTTTACCCTGAGACAATATATTACCTTCCAATACTACAGCTATTGTGAATATTCTTCTGTTACCTTCCAGCTTTTCCTGTAGGGTTTCAAACTCAAGTTTTTTCCCATTTTTGCTTGCCCATCCTATAAGCCGGTTTTTAAGATTAATATCTATTTGTTCCAGGTCATCTACAAACACATAAGGCTGAACAATTTGCCTTATGATCCACCGTTGTGTTGCCTTATAGCCTTTATCTAAATAAACCGCACCTACCAATGCTTCCAACGTATTTCCAAATATCTGACTTCCTTTAAGAAAATTATCAAACTTATTATAAAGGGTTAATTTTTTTACACCCATTTTCAGGGCAATTTCATTAAGCTGCTGACGGTTTACCATTTTGCTTCTCATTTCTGTAAGAAATCCCTCTTCCTTATATGGGTAGCGCTTAAATAAATAATCAGCAATTATAGTACTCAGTACGGCATCGCCTAAGTATTCGAGGCGTTCATTATTTTCATCAGCATTTTCTTTTACAGAGCGGTGGCTTAAAGCAGTATAATACAAAGCATAATTACCTGGCTTTATTCCCAGTACATTTTGAATTTGTTTTTCCAGATTCCTGGTTTTTGCTGATTTAAGCCAATGCTGTATCAATCCTGGCTGTTTATGCTATGTATTCTTTAAAAATAAGTGATGCGTTGTGACCGCCAAAACCAAAACTATTACTAAGTGCTGCCCTTACGTTTCTATGCTGTGCTTTATTAAAAGTAAAATTCAAATCCGGATCAAATTCAGGATCATCAGTAAAATGATTTATAGTTGGCGGTACAATATTTTCGGTAATACTTTTAATACAGGCTATTGCCTCTATTGCTCCAGCAGAGCCGAGACAGTGACCTGTCATTGATTTGGTTGAACTGATATTAATTTTTTTCACTTCTTCACCAAACACTTTTTTTATTGCTTTTATTTCTGCCAAATCTCCAAGAGGCGTGGAAGTGCCATGCGTATTTATATAATCAATATCTGAAACTTTCATATCAGCATCATCTAAGGTGACCAGCATTGATTTTACAGCTCCAATTCCTTCAGGATGTGGTGCCGTAATATGGTAAGCATCACCGGTAGCTCCTCCGCCTGCCAGCTCAGCATATATATGTGCATTTCTTTTTATAGCATGGTCAAGACGTTCCAATATTAATACACCTGCGCCTTCACCTATTACAAACCCATCCCTGTCTTTATCGTAAGGTCTGCTTGCTGTTTTAGGATCATCATTGCGTTCACTTAATGCTTTCATAGCGCTGAAGCCGCCTAATGCAGATTCACATACACCCATTTCAGAACCGCCGCATAGAATAAAGTCTGCTTTATTTAAACGCAAATGGTATAAAGCTTCTATAATTGAATTATTGCTGGAAGCACAGGCGCTTACTACGGCAAAATTTGGTCCACGCAAATTGTGCCGCATTGAAATATGTCCTGCAGCAATATCACAAATTATTTTTGGAATAAAGAATGGAGAGAAACGAGGATTTCGGCCATTGATACCATAACTAATACATTCTTCCTGATAGCTTACAAAACCTCCAATTCCGCTGCTGAATATTACACCAAATCTATCAGGATCATAGTTTCCGTTTAGTAGGCCTGCGTCTGCCATGGCTTCATCTGAAGCAGCTAACCCCAATTGTGTATAAGGATCCATTTTCCGGGCATCCTTTTTTTCTATGTATTTAAGCGGATCAAAGCCTTTTACCTCGCAGGCGAATCTTGTTTTAAATTTTGAAGAATCAAAGCCTTTAATATAATCAGCACCGGATATGCCATTAATAAGCCCCTGCCAATATTCGCTTACGCAATTGCCAATAGAGTTTATAGTACCCATACCAGTTATTACAACCCTGTCATATTTCGGCATAATAAGATAAAATAGGTTAACGCTAAAAATCCGCCTTATGGTGTTTCGCACCATACGGCGGATTCAAAAAATCTGCTTACGGCTTAAGAATTATTTTGCGTGCTCTTCAAGATAAGTTATAGCCTGTCCCACAGTGGTAATTGTTTCAGCCTGCTCATCAGGAATAGAGATATTGAATTCCTTTTCAAACTCCATAATCAATTCAACAGTATCAAGGGAATCTGCCCCAAGATCATTTGTAAATGAAGCTTCGTTTGTTACTTCTGCTTCCTCAACACCTAATTTATCAACAATGATCTTTTTAACTCTTGTAGCTATGTCTGACATTTTTAAAAATTTTGTTACGCGGCAAAAATATAATTTTTACTTAAAAATAAATTTTTTAAAGAACTTTTGTTTCATAATTATTCAGCAAAGTTTTTATTTAACAACTATAATTACTTTACGCAATTTTATGTAATTTTCTCGCAGATAAAAAAAGTAACCCCGTATGGCTGTCAAATTAATTGATCATGGCTCCACTGATTATTCACAAATGATTGCCTTAAGGCACATGCTTTTAAGAAAGCCATTGGGATTATCTTTTGATGATACTGAACTTAAAGAAGAAATAAACGACATCTTAATTGGATGCTTTGACGATGAAAGGTTAGAAGGCTGTTGCCTGCTTACTGAAATAGCCAACGTTACATTGCGCTTACGCCAAATGGCTGTGGTTTCAGGTTTGCAGGGAAAAGGTATTGGAAAGGTTCTTTTACAATTTGCTGAAAATATTGCAAGAGACAGGGGTTATAAAAAAATTGTAATGCATGCCCGCAAAACAGCGATTGGATTTTATGAAAAATCAGGGTATAAAGTTACCAGTACAGAATTTGAAGAAGTAACCATTCCGCATTATATAATGGAGAAAGATTTGTAATTATTTTTTTTGTATATGGTTGCCTAACAAAACACGCACTTCATGATGCTCATCTTTTGACATCGTATCTTTTGGTACAAGAAAAAAAGATTTAGCTGAAAAATATAAATGAAAAAAATTCGGGCTTTCAAAGTAACCGATAAATTTTTTCCATTCCCATTCCACTCTTCCATTACCGTTTTCAAGCGCTATATATGATGGCTGAAAATAAATGGTAAATGCTTCACGAAATGTTGCAGACCGCTTATATACTATTCCGGGCAATAATACCCAAAATGAAATCAGGAAAAAAAACCATATTGCTGACCCCAATAAAAAAGGATCTGGTCTTATTTTTCCCATGAAATAAAGAATGCCAGACACTATATCAAACACTATTATTACTATAAACAATATTCTTATTTCTTTTTGTGAAATAAAATGATATCGCAATGCCTGCAGTACTTTTTTCTTATTGTAGGAAAAACTAAAACGCATTAATAGCCTGAAATTTTTTAAAAATCGTGATACAAATTATATAAACTTGTTTTTATACCAAAGCTGAAATAGAATTCAGATTCGTTTACTATTGAAGATTTTCTGCTGCGGTAAGCCACACTGGCTTCTATACCTAAACGGTTTGCAGGATTAATAAGATAACCTGCAGTAAGCTGATTGTACGAATATTTTGTTTTTATACCCTGTAATGTTTTACTGCCTGATCTTGGTACTCCATTCTCACCGCCCCACAAGTCTTCACCATTATTGTATGTAAGCCCTGGGTTTTCACCACGAATTGTATAAAGATTTTCAAGCACGCCATACCATCGCCCGTTTGTATAATTAAACATTGAAATAAATTCATCAAAATTTGCTCCGAAGGGCTCTGTGAGCGATTGATAATAATGTGTATAATTTAAACTGATATTTCCGCCAACGCCATGACCATACACATAAGGTCGCACACCATTCCATTCAACCCTCCACGATAATCCTGAAACATTAAAGAGGTCATTGTTCCATATACCTAATTGTAAAGCATACTTATTTCCAAAGTTCTGCTCATGTTCATCAAGCGATTCTTTAAAATTCAAATCATCAAGCGCAAGCTGTCCATAAATATAACCCTTCTTATAAATTTTATATTTAAGATTAAATCCAATCATTGCATTATCAGGCGAGCCAACAGTAAACTCCAATGGTCTTATAAATATCAGCGGGTTGAGATATTGCAGATCAAAGCCTCTTGTAAAATTAGTGTCTTTCGCAATCCAGGTAACTTCATCAAATAAACCAATCTGGAATTTTTTTGTACTAAATCCGAGATAGTGAATTGTACTGTATTTTGGTTGCGGCTTTCCATCAACACTATACCAGAAATTATTTGTATAGCGATTATACAAAACATTATATGTCAGTTTCCATAACCTTGCCTGCAAACGCAGATAAGGAGAATTATTACTGTTATCAGAAAGCAACAAACTTCTATATCCATCACCTAAAAAATTCTTACCATAGCCACCTGCAATAAGAAAATATTTGTTTGGCGTATAAGTTAAATTAAAATTGAAATTTGTATAAGTAAACCGGTTATTGTTATTAAGCTTGCCCGCATTTTCACCCGGTATTATGTATTTGTTTGACGATAAATTGAATCGGTCATACTTTGACAAAATAACACTATCAAGATATTTAGGATATTGATTTACGCTTGTGATAACACCAAGGTTAAATGAAAATTTGTTGTTGAATACTGCCTGCATATTTAAACCTGCTGAAAAATCTGTAAGCACATTATTTTTTTCGTTTGATTTACCAATGCCTGCATCAATGTATGGATCAAGTGTAAACACACTATTTGTGCCAATGCCTCTTATAAAATTTGTATTTCGGATGTTACCTTTCAATGCATTGTTTAAACCAAACACGCTGTCTTCAACAGCAGACTTATGTATAATGTGCAATTGCTCAAGTTCAAGCCAGTTTTGAGATTTAAAGCCTGTGAATATGGATGAATCTGCATCCATCAATAATGCATTAAGCCTGTTTTGCACTACCTGATTTAATGGTATTTGCTGCGCATGCAAAAATGTTGCAGCAAATAAACATGCAGATAAAAAAATTGTTTGTATGGAACAGAATCTTTTCAAATCGGTTTATTTAGAAATCATAAATAAGTTTTCTGAACGTGAGGCGAACACCAAAATAAAAATATATATCTGTGTATTTATTCAGTTTATTTTTCTCACTTCTATATGTTGCACCCGTTTCTAATCTTAAGTTGGTTTTCCTGTTCAGTATATAAGCTATTCTTGCATCGCCATAATAAAGTTTTGTAAGCAACCCCTGATCTGTTGAAACATTATTTTCAAGGCTATGCGTATATAATGGCTTATAAATATCATTGCCATAATTTACAGATGCTGAAGAATCTCCTCCATATCGTGCAGCAATTGCCTCAAGCCTGAACCACCATCTTTTATAATTATAATCTGCAACAAAAACACCTTCTTTAAAATTTGCACCAAGCGGATGCGCCAGTGATTCACCATTATGTTCATACACAGTTGTGATAGTATCTGAAGCATAACTGTAAGGACGCACTGTATTAAACTCTGCCTGTGCAGTAAGCCCATCAATTTTAAATAAATTTCCTGCACGAATACCAATCTGGTAACCATATTTTTTCTCCCAAGCTGCACTGCCTGTTTTATCTAACATGAACTGCGCATATACGTCAACTGCTGGAACGATAGTATATTTTAAATTAAGCCCATAGATATCATTATTCTTTAACCCGGATGGTGACTCAGAACCATGAAGAAAAATGACAGGACTAATATGTGTTAATCCAAAATCCTTTTCATGATTAGCATTTTCTATTGAAGAAATAACTGCATTAAAAATACCGATATTAAAGTCTTTTGTTACGTGCCAATCAAGCAAATACGTCTGTCCCCATTTTCTCGGATAGCCTTCTGCGTAGGTATAAGAATTATCATCTGTTATATACTGAGAAAACATAACAGAATATTGCACTTTACCAAGATTTATTGCAGTGCGGAAATACGGATAGTTGGTATTGTAATCACTCAGCAATAAAGACCTGTATCCATCACCAATAAAATTTGTTCCATAACCAAGATTAAACAAAAGATGTTTGCTGGGTGTATAAACAAGTTTAGCTGAAGAGTAACTAAAATCAAACCCCTTCTTTTTTAGATTTTTATAACTGTTTTGAAATGGAATAACACCACTACTTCTTATAGAGCTGTCAACATAACCGGGAAAGCTTCCCTGGTTCTCAAAAAAATCTGTTTGAAAATAAAATTTATCACCAACATTTCCGCTCAATTCATATCCTCTTGTATTCATGTATATGAACTTTGAGTTGTCTGATCCGCCCTGGCTTGTTGAAGATTTTGTAGGCACGGCGCGTTTTGTAAAGCCTAAATCTTCATCAAACAATGCATCGCCGAAAATATTAAACCCGGGTTGTTGTATCTGCAATAAATGCTCTTCAAAAAATTTACGGTAAAGCCAGGAGCGATCACTTTTTTGATAGGTAGAATCTGTATATAAAACAGGCTTCCATGCTGTATGAGAAAAAGTATCACTATTATACAAAACAGATTGCTGTGTAAAGCTATTTGTAATTTGCAGCACAGGCGCTTGTGCAATTAAATTTTCCGACAATAAGCAAATTAAAAAAAAGAAAATCAGGAAAAATAAGTTGCGCAGTTTAATAGCATTTTTAATATACAACATTAAGATGGCTGGTTTGCTAAAGTAAAAATAGTATAATAACAAATACACTCACTAAAAGAAAGATAACGGCACCCTTTTGCTTGTGATAAATTTTTTAAAAATATCTTTAATCAGTTGCAATACCAAAATATAAAAAAGTCAAAGGCTGGGTTCCGGTTACTTTTAAAATATGTAATGTGTTGGCAGGAATTCTGAAAAAGCTGTCTGGCTTTATAGAATAAACAATATCATCTATTACATATTCCCCTTCACCGCTTAAAAAATAAAAAAACTCTTCCATTGAAGGATGAAGATGTTGGTTCACCTCTTCACCCGGAATAAGTTTGCCATACGCAAATTGTGTAAGTGCAGTTTGCGTATCCTGTTGCGTTAAGAAAACAAATTTCTCACCCTTACCGTGTGCATTGGCAACAGGCAAAATATTACTAAGCCACTGAAAAATTTTTTGATTCAAGCTTTTGTTTTTGTTGCAACTGACCAACAATCCAGTTATAGGTTTCTTCTACACCTGTTTTCAAAGGTTGAGTAGGTGACCATCCAAGCTTTTCTTTAATCAGTGCATTATCAGAATTTCTGCCTCTTACTCCTGTTGGTCCTTCAATATTTTTTATTGATATTGATTTACCTGAAATATTTATGATCATTTTTGCAAAATCATTTATAGAGATCATTTCTTCAGAACCAATATTTACGGGGCCCATAAAATCGCTTTCCATTAATCTTCTTATGCCATCTACGCATTCATGCACAATAAGAAAAGAACGGGTTTGTTTTCCATCTCCCCAAATTTCAATCTCACCGCCACCGGGCGCTGCAGCCACTTTTCTGCAAACGGCAGCAGGCGCTTTTTCACGGCCACCTTCCCAGGTACCTTGGGGCCCGAAAATATTATGAAAACGTGCAACACGTACTTCTATTCCATGATTGCGGTGGTAGGTAAGATATAATCTCTCACTGAATAATTTTTCCCAACCATATTCGCTATCCGGCGCTGCAGGATAAGCAGAGTCTTCAGAACATTTTGGATTGTCAGGATCAAGTTGATTGTATTCAGGATACATGCATGCAGAAGAAGAATAAAATATTTTTTTTATTTTTTTTCTCTTTGCTTCTTCTAAAACATTTAAATTTATTAAAGCGCTGTTATGCATAATTGCTGCATCGTTTTCGCCAGTAAAAACAAATCCGGCACCACCCATATCAGCAGCCAACTGGTAAATTTCGTCCATATCATCAGTAATTACTGATGCCGTAAGTTTGGGATCGCGTAAATCACCAATTATAAATTCGTCTGCGTTTCCATTGCCATATTCGTTTTCTTTCAAATCAACTCCTCTTACCCAAAAGCCATCAGCTTTTAAACGATTAACAAGATGACCGCCGATAAATCCTCCGGCGCCAAGTACAAGTGCTTTTTTTTGCATAAGCCAAACTGTGTTTTTGTATTAGTAGATTATAATTTAAAAAAATAATTTTGTATATATACGTAATTTATTTGTTTAAAGAGGCTGCTTTTGCCCATATCTGAATATATATGCTGCCAACTGAAACGCTTTAAAGTATCTGGGTACATATATTTTAGGATTTTGAATGCACCGGAACAACCATCCTAAAAAGAATTTATCACCCCAAGTTGGAATGCTTGCCTGCTGACCGGTTAAAAATGCAATAGCCGCACCTGTACAAATTATTGCGGGCGTATAACTTAAATGTGTTCGTAGGTAAGCGCCTAATTTTTCCTGTGTTCCGCCTCCTAAATTTATGATCACATATTTTGGTTTTTTACTTTCTATCATATCAAGCAAATCGGCATCTTCAACATGATCTTTTTTATACATGGGCGCTAAGTAAGAAATATCATCGGCAAGATTAAAACCTTCGCTTCTAAGATAATTTAAATTATGCTGCGCTTCTGTTGCTCTTGGATCTACAAGTAAAAAATCTGAAGAAGCTTTTACTTCAGCATCTTTAAAAAAACTTACCAGGAATTCGAGACCTGAAATTCTATTAACCTTTTTACGATGAAAAATATTCCAGAGAAGTGCCATATAACCGCTATCGGGTATTACCACATCTGCTGTAAGTAATGATTGATAATAATCGGGATCTTTTTTTATATTAATTAATGCAGGTGCGGCAGGCACTACCAAAAGTCCGCCATGTTTTAAAATATCAACAACGTTTTCCGGTGTACTATTAATAAAATCAATTCCCAGAATTTTTAGTGTTGGCCGGTTCTCCATTTTCGCAAATATAATTTATAATAGCTTAGCTAATAATCGTTCTTTTAAATCAATTTATTTTTATGAGAATCCAAATAAGCTCATTGTATTAAATCCTAAACGCTTCTTTACCATACCCACAGCCATCAGGTTAAAACTGGCGGTAGCAACTGCTGATGAAATAGCAGACCCAATAGCGCCAAAAAATGCCGTTAAAACTACTGCTAGAACAATTGCGAGAAAACCATTAATCAATCTCAGATTTTTTATATCTTTTTCATGCCCGCTCATAATAAGAAGGCTACTTACTGAACCGGTAATTACATTTATAAACTGACCAATTGCCAAAATACGTAAATACCAAATGCCCTCAACAAAATCTTTCCCAAATAACGACATTATATACCCGGGGAAGAACCATATTATTAAAGTAATTGGTAACGCTACCACCGTCATAAGTAATGTAGAATTACGTGCATATTTTTTTAACTTAATCATTTGGCCCTGGCGATACATTGCTGCAAACCGTGGGGCACTTACATTGTTTACAGCCATCAATATAAAAACTATAAGAACTGTAGTATTCCTTGCTACTGCCAATTGTGCAACCTGGTCAGAGCTTATAAAAATACCGGCAGTTAATTGACCGCCCCATATTGTAAGCTGCTGCATAATAGCAGTGATCCATAAAGGCCAGCAGCTTTGCCAAAGAACAGAAGCATTAACCACAGTTTTCTCTTTTGTAGGCGTAGCATTTCTGCGCCACCAAAAAAGTCCTAAAAATAAGTTTAATAAACAGGCAATAGCATAGTAGATAGATGCATCAGAAGAGTTTTTTGGCGGCAGTATTACTACAAAAAGAATAAGAAAAACCGGCGTAAGAATTTTTAGCGCAGTTACAGATAAGAAAACTTTTTTTATGCCCTGCAGTGCCATTCCATATACATTATATCCGGCAAAAAAAGGCATACTTAAACTCGTCCAGAATAAAGGCCATTGCAATTCTTCTTTATGAAAAAAATGTATAGCAATTGGTTTAGCAAATATGCAAACCAAAGCAGTTAATATGACCAAGGGTATGTACGTCCATGATATCATTTTCTTCATTACGCCATGCATTTCCGGCCATTCTTCCATTGCATTATGAATACCTACAAATCTTAAAATTGTTTGGTCTGCTCCTATGCGCCCAATTGAAGCCAGTACTGCAGTAATAGAAATTGCGAGAAAAAAATAACCTGCTTCAGCTGCACCTAAATATCTTGCTACAACTATATTCATAAAAAAAGCAGCGGCAGCACCGCACACTCTTACAATTAATGCAGTTAAGGAATGAATAAGCAGTTCCTTATTCTCTTCTTTTTTACCTATATTCTTTAATCTTTTATATGCTTTTGTCTGCCCAAGTTTAGCTATAAAACCCATTTGACGTTTTCTTTTACCACCGATTAATAATTATCTATGCTTATGTATGCTTAACCCTATTCTGGTTTATTTATTTTATAAAATGTAAAATTCTAATTTTTGGTTGGAGGAGTATTTTCATATAATATATATACGCACTTTAAAGACCAATGATTTATTTTATTATACTTAATCCGGTAATGAATTATTTTTTGCATTGCGCCAATAAGCCTGTTTGGCAAAAACTGAAGCAGCAAATAAAAAATCTGAAACAATTCCTGGTTTTTTATTTGACCAATCATCTGGAAATTTATACCCGAATTTTTTCATGATAGGGCCAAATACATACAGTGCATACGATTGCACGTCTTTAGTATAATATTTCCAGAAATCTTCTTTCTCTTTAGTTTTATTTTTAACCGGAATATCGCGTATTTGTTCAATATTTAGTTTGCCCAAAACTTGTTTAAAATCTTCCTGTATATTCTCAAACCTTATCACATAATCTGCATCTTTATTATTAATGATTGACGTATTGCTGTAAGGCAATTTGTAATATTTTTTTAGGTACTTTTTAAATGTTAGTTCATTTTCTTTTATGTCATTATAAATCTTCAGGTTTTTATCAGTAATGGTTCCTCCATTTCTTCGCCATTGTTTTGGATCCGAATATCTGCCCAAATGATCAGTTTTTAATTTTAAATAGCCGCTAACTACCATATCCATAGGGTTTCTGCAGCCAACAAAAACAAAATACTTTTTTTCTTCTTCAGTTGCTATCTTTAAAAACTCATGATAATAAGAATGCTTGTTTAAAATTTTTCTGCCGTCATATAACTCACACAATTCAGCGCTGATAGCTGTGGAGCCGGTGCGTATCATTTCTATAAATACATATTTATTCTTATCAGAAATTACCATGGTTGCTCAATACAATTTTAATTAATTAATTCAGGTTCAAAAACAGTTCTTCAAATTTTTCGCCAGTAAATTTCCAATCAAAGTTTTTTATATTCTCTTTTCCAAGATCAACCAATGATTGTCTATATGTACGGTCAGTTAAAATATTTTCCATGTGTATAGAAATAGTTTGTGTGTCTTCCGGCACTACTAAAATACCTGCATTATTTACAATTTCAGGTACAGACATCTTGTTGCCTGCAATTACAGGTGTGCCTGATGCCATTGCTTCTAATACTGGCAAACCAAAAAACTCCATGCTGGATAAATAAAGAAATAGTGAAGCGTTGGCATACAATCCTGGTATCTCTTCGGTCTCAACCCATCCTTTAAAAATTACTCTATCTTCAACATCAAGTGCTTTTGCAAGCTCATGAAGCTTTGGTTGCTGCTTACCATCGGGGTCTTTACCCACAATCATTAAATCATAATCAAGCTTTGTGCGTTTAATAAAGATGCTGAATGCTTCAATCACTTTATTCATATTCTTATGCGGAAATAATGTGCTTAAAGAGAGTATATATTTTTTGGATCCCGTAGGTTGATGATTTGTAATAGTTTTAAAAGAATCAAAATTTACACCTTCATGAATTACTGCAATTTTATTTTTGTATTTGTGGAGATACTGAACCATAAAATTTGAAATGGCTATGGTTTTATCAGAGCGGCGCAATGATCTTTCCAATAAAAAATCATAATAAATTTTATGCAGCAATCCTATACTTACATATTCTTTGGGTAATCCTTTTCTTAACTCTGCTATGCTTAACTGCGCCTGTATAATTGTTACCTGCGGAATTTTACACCTGAAGTTTGCGATATTGCAAATATTTAATAAAACTGCATTTTTTTCAGTGTTTAAAATTTTGGGTAATATAAACTGCTCATAAAAAATACGTTTAATTGCGTTACGGTTGTCAACCTTTACTGTTGTTATTGAAAAATTAGAATATTTTAAAAGCGGCTTAAAAAGAGGTTCATTTATTTCTGAACAAATGAGGCAATAATGCAAACCGGGATTATTTAAATTTCCGAAAGAGTATAATAATTCAAGCAAAAAAGTAAGTATACCGCCAGCGGTTTTAGTCGTTGGCAGCGTATTTACAAAAATTCTTTTCGGTTCGTCAGTTGCTTTCATATGTAGTAATGCTATTTTCGGTTGAGCAATAATTT
Organism: Parafilimonas sp.; assembly: GCA_039934575.1. GTDB lineage: Bacteria > Bacteroidota > Bacteroidia > Chitinophagales > Chitinophagaceae > Parafilimonas. The sequence continues at coordinate 14,604 of JBDTLW010000001.1, forward strand.
CCAAATGATTCATTTCTAACTCTTGCTTTTATTGATTTAATATTGATATAATATTGATGTACCTTTTTTTAAATTAAATATTTACCAACTATTCATGATTAATTATTAATTTTTATTAGTTATAAAATGAGCGTAGATATCCTGGCATTTTTCATAATAGCTTTTATATTTTGGCTCAAGCAACTGGCTTTTGATATCACCAATAACTCTTTTTCTGGATTCATTGGGATAAGCTACTCTTTGATCGTAATCGGAAGCATCTTTTAATTCATCTTGTGTATGTACTATATGTTTAACAATGTCTTCGTTTTCCGGTGTTTTATAATACAGGTCAAAATTTTTTCCAAACTTGCTATTTACCCGTCTTATTATTTCAGCATAATTGTTAATGATATCTTCAAAATCACCCACCACAAAACTGTTTGAGTATTTTAATCCTTCATATAAATAGCAGTATCCTTCAAACAATACAACAGGGTTATATTTAGGTTGCCGAATTAATAAAGAGCTTATACAATCCAATGGATTGCGTATGAGTAAAATTGCAGGAATGCCATATTTTTCGGCAATCAGAAACTGAGATTTTTTGTGAATATGATTTGCAATAATCACATCTTTTTTTTGGGCCGTTTTAAATGCATAAGTAGCATAAGTGTTTGCAGATCTTGGATGCCCGTCAATAACAATATCAGTGTGCCTGGTGGCATAACAATCACGACCGGTTAATTTTTTACTGATGATTGTATATAACACCGGATAATCTGATATGCGGTTGGCTATCTTGTATTTTAAATTAAAAAGGTAATCGTTTATCATAATTAAAAAAAATCTGGCCAATACTTTTTTATAGGAAGGCTTAAAAAAAATTCGAGTTCGGTCACTTCACTTTTAAATGTATTGATTAAATGTTCGCGGGTTTGAGGCTGCAATTTTTCCTGCTTTGGCTTGCCTTTGTCAGCATTTAATTTTTTCAAAAATAACTTCAATTTCATTCTTTGTTCTGTTGAAAAAAGTTTTTTCAAGATACCAAAATTTCCTGGTGCAATTGTTTTTGATAGCATTGCAGATTTTGACACTGCGCCTTCATTATAATTTTTATTTGTGTCAAACTCAAATTGCGGAAGGTTTAACATGCTCACCATTTCATTCAAAGGTTGATTTAAATTTTTCATTATCTCTTCAAATAAATATATCTGCACATTATCTGCAGGAAAGATTTTATAGATATTCTTAAGAGGTTTTAAATAACTGCTTCTGAAAATATAATCACAATTTCGCTTAAATTTTTTGTCTTTAAATCTTGATTCATCATTAATAAAAATTGCATCTTCAAATTTCTTATAAGGTTCCATTCCGCTCATTCTGCAATATTTAAAAGCAGAATACGCCCTATCCACAGGGTTTCTTAAAATAACGATTATCTTACAATCAGGAAATGCCTGATAAAACCTTTGCATCATTTCTTCATTATACATTACCCCTACTCTTTTAGCAACGAAACAATTTTTTTCAGGGTTTTCCAAAATTGATTTCTGAACAGTGTCATTTATATTTTTTTCAAGCCCGTTATTAAAATCTTCAGGGCTTGCCAGCATACTGAATTCCTGCGTAAAATGAGTATAAATATTAGGGTGCTGGGCAAGATATTTATTCAAAGAAGTCGTGCCTGCTTTTTGTGCGCCTATGATTGCTAAGTTAATGGTTGAATTCATTCAGCTTTAAATAGTTTTACGTTTATTAAATTGAATAATTCAATGCCTTTATTTCGTTATAAAAAAGTACATTTAATTTCTGAATGGTTTCAGGTTTTAATTTATTTAAATGATCGCCTGCTTTTATGTTACGCTTAAAAGAATTCGGATCTTCCTTTTCAACTTTAAAAGTTGTTGCTGCAATAATATCTTTTATTTCCCTTTCATTATCATTCAGCTCAAGAAAAGAATTTAGCTTGTGCAACCATGGATCAAAATCACTGATCATATCTTCATATTTTAAGAAAAGGACATTCTTTTTATTCAGCAGATTGCTGCAATAAGCCGCATAATTTTTTTGCATGGCAGGGGCTATTTCCAAAACATAATCATCAATAGAATATGTTGCATATTTTTTTCGGTCATCAAGCACGGTTTTAGTGCTCAGCGGATGATTATACAAAGTAGAAAAATAAAAAGATGTAAGTACATCTCTGGGATCCCGTAGCACTAATATTATTTTAAACTTATCCATATCAGGAAACGGATAAAATGCACGAAACGCACCAAAGAAATACCCTTTTTCGTGCAACACTTTTTTCATAAACGCAGGGTTATTGTAATATACATGCTGTTTATTTTTACTTAAATATCCACTGAGTTTTAATGAAATAATATTGCTCGCTCCAACTAATTTTATAATGGTGTTTTTAATAAAAGTTGATGCACTTTTATGTACCGTAAAAAATAAAATACTTTGTTGCTTTGATTTTGACTTTCGCTTTAAACCATTTAGAATTAAAAACTCATTACTAAAATATATAGGTCTTAATAAATACAAAAAGAAAAGGTAAGGCTTCAACAATAATGAGCCGTCTTTCTGCACTTTATTCTGAAAGTTTCTTTGCGTTTTTTTTATTAAATCCTTCACCATGTTTCTATACTATATATTCGTTTATGAATTAATTAATACGAACACCGGACTAATGGTTTACCCAATTTTCTAAACTACGATTTGTAATTTTTTCAAGCTGTCTAATATCAGGTAAAAAAAGGTCTTGCAAAAAAGCCCTGTCTTCATCAGAAATTTTAGGGATAACCTTTACTGCAGTTTGTTTTTGTTTAAAAATATTTTTAAGGTTAGAGGGTAATATACCTGAAATATATCTGGCTGTTTTAATACCTGTTAGTTTTTGGAGGAATCGGAAATATTTTTTATCAAAGTAAAAATTTTTAGCCTCAGTATTTTCCACCATAAAATTTTCATCAACGTTTAAAAATCTAAATACTTCTTTGATAGTTTCTGAAAAAATCTTCTTTAAATCTTCTAAAAAAACAATATGCATCTGTTCAGGCTTAAAACTTTCATAATACATATTCAAACTTTCAGCATACATGCCAGGTTGAATGTATATACGAGGCCAGTTATCATTATCATCTGCTGTATTTTTTCTTTTCTCCCAAATTTCGGCGCCTTTTTCACCTTCAAAATTATATTCCTGCATTTGCTCTAAATTAATTTTAATAGCATCGCGGAAAGATTTCTTTTCTACGCCCGCTTCTTTAAACATAAGCCAATGAGAAAAAGCACGCTCAACAGGATTGCGTAATGTAACAATCAATTTTGCGTTTGGTAAATCCTTTTTTATTCTGTCTGCTGCAAAGGGTAAAAAAAAATATGATGGTGTGGCTTCTCCAATAGCTTTTTCAGTTTTGGCATTTGAAAAATATTGAGCATAAAACTCTAACCCCCTATAGTAATCATGGGTAAAAAAATTGGTTTCTTTTGTAGGCGACACGAACACATCAGGATGCTGCCCTAAATAATAATGTAAAGAAGTGGACGCACATTTAGGAGGCCCGATTATTAAAAAGTTTGGCAGGTTCTTCATAAGTTAAAAGAGGCACTTGTTATAATCCTCAAAGCTTCAATTATCAGTTTATACTTATTTTAAAAATTTAAAAAAAATTGTTGGGTTTTATCACACAACAACAACTTTAATGTAAAAGATGCTACTTATATTTTAATTATTTTTCAAAGCTCTGTATTTTGACCCTAACAGCTTTAGTTTCCTGCCATTACTATTTGCATTAATTATATTTGATTCAGGTGCATCAAGATCTTCTATATTGGCGGCACCAGCATTATCTAACAAAATATTTCCTTCCGGTATTTGCACTTTATTCAATGTGACATCGGGTGAATTGCTGATGGTTACTGAATTTGCTTGTTTGTTAGTAATCCTGCCTTTAAAGATAACATTATCAAATACTATTCTTTTATTATCCATAACCTGATCCGTCCCTTCAACCTGAATAAATTGCTTTATACTTCCTACGCTTATAGTTACGTTCTGAAATTTTATATCATGAGAATAAGTTGTTGCGTCATCATCACGTATCATTATAGCAACTCTTTTTGGATTATGAAATTGAGGCAAATTAATATCTACATCATGAATATAAATATCATGCCCTCCGCCTGCAATTGCAAATAGATTAATTCCGTTCCAGTCGCCACTTGCTTTTATATTGTATATTTCTATGTCATGTGTGCCATCATTTAAATAAACAAAACTGGTTTCACTTGAATCTGGAATTTTACTTAATTTATATTGCCAAACTATGTCATGCATCTTAGTATTTGCAGACCCATAACCCAAATCTGTAAATTTTCTTACGCTAAATATTTTAAGGTTTGAAATTTCACATCTGTTAAAAAGATTGCCGCCAAAAGTTCCGTAGCTTTCAATAGTAAGCCTATCAAACTTGCTTTCAAATGTACCCCCAAGGGCAATAACCGGTGAAGGATTATCAGGAGCATTATAAGGCGTATTGTTTATCATATTGTAGTCAGCCTGTGATAGTGTCAAATCATGTATATATATATTTTTAGTTATCCTGTCATACACATTTAGCTTTTTATTCATGGTGTGATCTCCATTAACATCTACAATTACAGGTGAAGGTGTTTCTGCAGAATGTGCTTTTGTACTTGTTTGCAATGGCACAGAAAGAGGATATTTTAAATAAACTTTATTACCATCAAATTTTGTAATCTCATTCAGTTCAAATTGTGTAAATCTTGCCTTTTTATCAATATTTCTTTTTTGAAAATAGCCTGCACCTAACCCTATAATACGTCCGACGGCCAATTTTGAAATATCTGAAGAGCTATTCACTACAACATAATTTTGACCTTTTTCAGCATCCTGAACCGGATAAAATGGTTCCCTCACAATACTTGAAGAGTTTATAGGTCCATAAGTAGTTGTATAAAAAATCGCTCCTTTATAAAAAGTAGCGCTTTCAGGATTAACATGTTTTATTTGGGAAGCAGGCCCGTCGCCATATATTTCTGTATTATCTGATAATAAAATGCCATCTCCGTTAAACCCGTAAAATGAGGTTGAGGCAGGAATATAAAGTTTTCCTCCTCCTTTAGATTTTATAAGATCAATTGCTTTAACAAAAGCAGAGCTATCATCTTTGTATCCTTGCAATCCAATTCCTTTTGCACCATACCATTTTAGGTTTATTGGATCTGTATCAGCATATTGACGAACCCAATGCCATCCGTTTCCTTTGACCTCAGAGGGAAATGTTACTCCCAAATCGTCTTTGAGTTTGATGTCATATACCAAATGAAAATTACCACCACGTGATGTATTGTTAATGAAAATGTCTTTATTCGGTTTATCATAGTTATCTAAAAATTTAACTACATCATCATCCTGCACGTTATATGATATGGCATTTGATGTATTAGTTAAAATATTTTCTGTATGCAGCTGTTTTGTTACGTTGTTTTTTGATGAATCTGAAGCGTCATTTTGAATAATACTATTTCCACATTCAAGAAAAAATAGTAATGGCAGAGTAAATATGAATAACTTTTTTAATAACATAATAAAAATTTAGAAAATTTATCTTGCAAATACAGTTCCTAAAATCAGGAACATTTTATACTCTGACTAAACTACCCGGTTTTTTATAAGTTAAGGGAACAGAACTAACATAACTTTCACTATTCTCAACAGACAGCTTTCTATTTATTACAAAGCTTAAAAAGAATGCCAAACAAAACCACTCCTGCAAAGTTAATGATCCTGCATCTCCTGATTCCATTTGCCTGATTAAGGGGAGAGACATGACAGCAGCTAAAATAAAGGCAAACTTATGCCTTGATAATAAGGGAGCAAACCTGAGCAAAGATGATAAAATTGTAAAATAAAAAAGTGTACTTAGTATGAGTCCGAAAATTCCGGCCTGATATGCTGAACCAATAATAAAATTATGCACTGATTTACCATCTGAAAGCAATGCACCAGAGCCTGAGCCAAAAATAAAAGATTTAGCATCAGATGTAAATGTTTCTATTGCTTCAGCATTTAACTGCCACCTGATATTTTCATCTAAATCTCCAAATCTTGTCTGATACATATCAGACATATTAGTTACTGAATCCTGAATTTTGCTTCCAAATACAATGAGAACCGCACATAGAACCAGTACAGAACTAACTAAAGAAACCACTTTCTTTACGTTATTATTATATACAATTTCTAATCCCCAATAAATCATATATCCAAAACCAATGGCAATTATATTAGACCTGCTTATACTTGATACCACGAAAAAAAAAGAGAATATAAGACTAAAAACATTTAACGCTTTTTGAAGGGTGGAGATAGAGGTTCTTAATGCATATAAAGATAGAAAATGGACAAATATAAATGATCCTATAATAGTATTAATGAGTGCAGTAGCAAAATCAGCATCTTTACCGTAAGTGCCTCCATTAAATAAAGTTTTATACAGATCATGTCTCAATCCATTAATGTCACCGCTAATAAAAAATTTTACCATATCCAGTAAAAAATTTCCACCAGTAGCTTTAAAACCAATAGATGCAACGAAAATGAATGTGCATACACATATAAATGAGCTTTGTGTTAATAGTTTCGGGGTGTTTCCCAAATTAAAAAGTGATAAACACATGCCTCCGAGCAAAATAAAAAAGAAAAAGTAGGCTAAATTTTTAATAATATATGTGGATGCATGTGGAATGATGAGCGAGTTAACACTCATTGAAACAAAATTCATAGTCATTAACAAAAGAAAACAACTCATTATAAATCTATTCTCTTTTACAAAAACAAGAATCTTATTTCTAAAAGACCTAAAAAAACAACAAATTAGTAATGGTATTATAGTAAGATGAAATAATTTGATAGAAGAATCTCCAACACCATATATAGTAATCCAACTTAATGGCAAAGAAGCCACAAGCATAAAAAATGCAAGTTTTACATTAAAATTTAAAAACCTCATCACTATATATTAATTACTTAAACCGAGCTAATTTCAGCGTTTTTTTCTTCCCTTTTTCTCAGTATAACCATAGCCATATCCGTATCCATATCCATAACCGTATCTGTAATTGCTTCCTTTTTTTACATCATTTACAACCAAATACAGATTTTTGATACGTTCAGTTTCAGTTAGTTCATTAAGAAACTCAACACTGTTTTTAAAGCTATAGCCCTGCCGCATTACATATAAATTAATGTCTGAATATTTTGCTAAAATCTGCGCATCTGTTACCACGCCTATTGGAGCTGTATCCATAATAATAAGATCAAACTGGCTTTGTAACTCATCAAATAATTTTACCATTTTTTCATTCATCAATAATTCAGCAGGATTTGGTGGGACTAGACCTGAGTTTAAAAAGAAAATATTAGGTGTTTTCTCTAAAGGCCTTATAAAATCTGATACAGGTTTGTTGCCAATGATATACGAAGTAAAGCCTGTGTCGTTTGAAAAACCAAGCAAGGAAGAAAGTTTTGGTTTCCGAAGATCCATTTCCATCAGTAATACTTTTTTACCTCCGTATGCATATACAGATGCAAGACTTGAGCTAATAAACGATTTTCCTTCGCCAGAAATAGTAGATGTTATCAATACTATAGGACAGCTCTTTTGAGCCGTAAGAAAATCCATGTTTGTACGAAATACCCTGAACTGCTCAGCAACCGGTGTACGCCCTGCATCCTTCATATTAAGTATCCCTTCGCCATCATAGTGCCCAACTTCGGCTATTATAGAAATTGAGGTTTGACCGGTAATATCGTCGCGGCTTATAATTCTGTTTGACAATAATTGCTTCATAATAATAAATCCTGTTGGGAATATAAATGCCAATAAAATGGCTGCAGACCCAATAAGCAATTTATTAGGAAAGTAGGGAAGATATTCTGATTTAGGAATTTGAATTATACTGGCATTTGGAATATTAGATGCTCTTGTAATAGCAGTTTCTTCCTTTTTCTGTAATAAATAAAGGTAGAGTGCTTGCTTTACATCCCTCTCGCGGTTAAGATCAACATACTCTCTTTCCTGGGCCGGCACATTTTGTATAGCGCCAGCCATTTCTTTGTTTTGTTGAATGAGTTTATTCTCACTTATTTGCAGCGCCGTTTGCTGGCTTTGTAAGCTTTTTATTAAATCACCTCTTACATTTTTAATTTGTGTATTCAAATTAGATGCAATAGGATTGTTCTCTTTTACAGTAAGTGAAATTCTTTCACGCTGTAATACCAACGTATTATATTGTTGCATCAATGCTAAAAAGGTGGGATCTGTAGTTAGTAATGCAGGTACTGGTCTGTTAGTGTTTTTATCATCAATTAAATAATCAAGCATTGTTTTTACAACACTTAGTTGTACCTCAGCCTCGCTTAATTTCTGATAATACAATGAAGTATTTTGAACAAGTAACTGAGATTGCGCTTCAATATCGGCAAGATGATTATTCTGTTTAAAATGCTCAATATCAGTTTCTATGCCTGAAAGATCGCTAGAAACCAAGCCGATACGGCTATCAATGAATGTAATAGTACTGTCTGATATTTCATTTTTTTCATTCAAATTTCTTTGCATGTACTCATTAATCAACTGCCCAACCATTGTTTCTCCCTTTTTGGGTACATTGGTATTATAATCAACCTGGATAACAGTAGTTTGATCGTCTGGTATAGATATTACAAGATTTTTTTGAATATCTGCAATAACTGCTGCAACAGAATTAACAGTAAAACTGTAGTTGTTGTCTCCAAATGGTTGGCCCGTACGCACAAGGCAGAATTTGCCAACAGGAGATTGTATGGTATCTCCAAAAACACCGGTTATTTTAAATGTGTTATCTTCTGTATTAAGAATATATTTTGCAGATTTCCCACTGTCTGGGAACTCGATTTCAAATTCAGTTAAAAGTATTGAATCTGAAATTGGATTAAAACCAACGTCGAATGGGGTTTTATTGAATAATTCAATATCTCTTATATCCCCTTTTTTATAATATGCTACATCCAGATGCAGGTTGTTAACTGTTTTTTCAAGCAAATCTCTTGTTTGCAGTATAGCCATCTCATTATACACATTATTTTGCATATCAAACATACCGCTAAAGTCCGCTAACATATCTGTTTGCGCAAAAGATGATGATGATGATGATCCTTTGCCGGAATTATCTTCTATCAAGACCTGTGTATGTATTTTATAAGAAGGCGTGGCATAGCGTACAAATAAAAAGGCTAATACCAAAATAACAATTAAGCTTATCAGGTAAAGCTTCCATTGAACCAAAAACCTGTTAAGAAGCTTTTTAAGGTCAAATTCTTCCTCTTTTTTTATAGCCCTGCTTTGATTTTTATCCATAAAGATTATACTGATTTAGAATTATTTAAATTATTTACCAAATTTGTTTATGGAAACTACTACTACTGTAAGTACTGCGGCT
>JBDTLW010000002.1:0-23083 GCA_039934575.1 Parafilimonas sp.
ACCATTGCCATTCTTGGCGGAAGCCCAATACAATTTACACAGCTTACAAACTTATATCGTAATGCTGCACAGAAAGCAGGACATGATGTTGATAAACTTCAATTATGCATCAATGAGCATTTGTATTTGACTGATTCAAGCGATAAAGCAAGAGATGAATTCTGGTTTATTTATGAACCGATGATGAATAAAATTGGAAGGGAAAGAGGTTGGGGAAAAATGTCGAGAGATCATTTCAATGACTTATGTGACCCCGATGGTCCGCTGCTTGTTGGAGATGTGAAAGAAGTAACAGAAAAATTAATTTATCAATATAAATTATTTAACAACACACGCTTTCTTGCACAGATAATTTCAGGAGATATTGCGCACGAAAAAATTATGCATTCAATAGAATTATTTGGAAAAGAAGTTATCCCTGCAGTAAAAGAAGGTATCAAATAAATTTTAGTAAACTTCAGCGATATAAGTAAGATCTATTTTGAATGATACACAAACTTTCCTTCAAACATCGTCCATAAAACTTTTGTACTGTTTACTGCTGCAGGAGAAACGGTGAGCACATCTCTGTCAATAAGAATCATGTCTGCAAATTTGCCTGCTTCAATTGAGCCAATATTTTTTTCCATCATCAAAGCTTTGGCTGCATTAATGGTATAAGCATATAACATTTCCATGCGAGGCATGCATTGGGTTGAATCAAGCACACCTTCTGATCCTAATCTTGTTTCGGCAGTATATATCGCTTCAAAAGGATTAGCGCTGCTTACCGGCCAATCACTTGCACCGCATATTGTTGCACCTGCCTGCAGCAATGAACGGGCAGGATATTGCCAGGCATAAATTGATGGATCAATATATGGTTTCAGAATATCAATTGTAGTAAAATCTCCATAAGCCCAAAGCAGTTGTAAAGATGCCAATACATTCAATTGCTTAAAACGTGTAAAGTCTTTCGGCAATGCAAATTGTATATGTGTTATTGTATGCGGAATAGTATAATTATGATTTGCTTTTCGTGCAGCTTCCATGCCATCCAACGCTGTAGTTACAGCAAGATCGCCGATAGCATGTACATGCACAAGCAATCCTTGTTTATCTGCTGTTATTACAAACTGATCAAACTTTTTTGGATCAAACATTAAAACACCTGAAGAAGGTTTATTGAGATAGGCTTTTGAAAGTGCTGCGGTTTGTGTAGGATATTCAGCCACACCATCTGCAAAAATTTTAAAGCCAATTATTTTAATATCTTTTATGGCATTATACTGCTGTTGCAACAAGCGTAATTTACTTACCTGCTGCATAGCATCGTTGTTAGCATTTGCAACAACAACCGCGGAAACATGCGCCGTTAATGTATGCTGCTGCGCCAACAAACTATATGTGTTTAATATCTCATTTACACCTGTGTCACTCAAGCTTCCGGCAGCGGGATCAAGGAATGCAGTAATGCCTATGCAATTATTATATTCCATCGCTTTGGTGCCGGCTAATTCCCAATCCGTTTTAAACTCTGGAACGACTGCATCTATTTTATCAAAGCCACTGTCCGCAATAAAACCATTGGGTTCAAATTGGTCATTAAATCCATAATATTTTTTTCTTCCTTCACTTGCTGAAGAAATATATTCTTTTGAAATGCCGGCTTTATTCAGCAGCACATTATTAGCCCATACTGTATGCCCGTCAGAGCCTTCAAGCAACACAGGCATTTGCGCATACTTTCCTTTATTAAAAATATTGTCAAGCTGATCTATGTAAGACCATGTAGAAATATTGATGCCATCAATTATTAAAAAACCATCCAGCATTCCTGTGCCATCAGCCTGTACCTTTTCTGCAAAGGCGGCAAGACTATCGCCAAGGATTAATGAATCAAAAGCATTAGCTCTTATTAATCCTGCGCCGCCTTCAATTGCATGCTCATGACTATCAATTAAACCAGGCATTAAAAATGCGCCATTAAGATCTATTTGCAAAGCACTGCCTGAAACTGTTTGTTTAACTTCATTGTAATTACCAACAGCAATTATTTTATCATCACGTATTGAAACAGCTTCGGCATAAGGATTCTCTTTATTAGCTGTAAATATTTTTGCGTTGTAGAATATTTTTTCTCTGCTGTTGCTTATAGAATCCTGTTGAGAAAAAACATTAGCTGAAAAAAAAGACAAAAATAATACTGCAGAAATTATCTTAAGCAGGTGCATGATTTTAATTATTTAAGTGCTTCAAATTAAATAAAAACGGTGTGCAATTGGTTTATTATTCTTTCAAAATCATTTGCCGCAAAATATGCCCGTGTATCACCTAAATTAAAATCAGGTTTATTTTTCTATTGCATACAAAACGTGTCTGCACAATTTATTGTTCAAAGCAATTTTCGGATGATCAAATTCCCCTTCTTTTATCATACCAATCTTTTGCATAACTTTTTCTGACCTTAAATTTATTGTTGATGTAAAAGAATAAATTTTATTAAATCCCAAAGTTTCAAAGCCATATTGTAAACATGCTTTTGCAGCTTCTGTTGCATAGCCTTTATTCCATTCTTCTTTTTTAAGACGCCATCCTATTTCAATGCATGGAGTGAAAAAACTTTCAAATGAAGGGATCATAAAACCGGTATAACCAATGAATTGTTTTGTTGCAAGTTTATCAATAGCGTAAAGCCCAAAACCGTTCTTTTCAAAATGGAGGCAGATGCGGTTGATCATTGAAATTGTTTCTTCATCAGTTAGAGTGGTTGGAAAATATTCCATTACTGCCTCATCCTTATTTATTGCAGCAAAAGAAATACAATCTTCATCTTTCCATTTACGTAAGCCTAATCTTTCAGTTGTAATTATATAGTCCGTTGGTTGCATAAACGCTAAGTAATAAGGCTGAAAATACAGAATAAATTTATTGATTGTAATCAATAGTTTTTAAATAACAGCAACCTAATTTTGGTTATCATTTTAAAAAATCATTTATGCGAAAAGTTCTGAAAGTACTGGGCATTTTAGTCGCACTTATTATTGTTGGCGTTGCCGGATTGCTTGTATATGTAAAAGCTGCATTACCAAATGTTGGACGTGCACCGGATATTAAAGTGCAACTAACGCCTGAAAGAATTAAGAGAGGAGAATATCTTGCCAATCATGTGAACTTATGCGTGGATTGTCATAGCCAACGTGATTATAGTTATTGGAGCGGCCCGCTTGTGCCCGGTACATTGGGAAGAGGCGGAGAAGCCTTTACAGAAGACCAGGGTTTTCCCGGAAAATTTTATGCGCGTAATATAAGCCAGAGCCATTTGGCTAACTGGACTGATGGTGAAATTTACCGAACCATTACAACCGGAGTTGACAAAAATAATAAAGCGCTTTTTTCTGTTATGCCCTGGGATAATTTTGGCAGAATGGATCCGGAAGATATTAAAGATATTATTGCGTATATCAGAACACTTCCACCACAAACAAATGAGCCTCCTAAATCAGATCCTGATTTTCCAATGAATTTTATTTTAAATACACTGCCGCATAAAGCAACGCCGGGTAAGCGTCCATTGCCTTCAGATCAATTAGCGTATGGCACATATATTATCAATGCCAGCGCTTGCGGTGTTTGCCATACCAAACAGGAAAAAGGTAAAGTAGTAGGTGAACTATTTGCGGGCGGTTTTGAATTTAAATTTCCTGATGGCTCTATGGCAGTATCAGCTAATATTACGCCTGATAAAGAAACAGGAATCGGCGATTGGAGTGAAGCTATGTTCATACATAAATTCAAGCAATACACTGATAGTAATTATCATGCTGTAAAACTTAAAGAAGGCGATCCGCAAACAGTAATGCCATGGATGATGTACTCTGGAATGGACAGCACAGATCTTAAAGCTATTTATGCATATCTTAAAACAGTAAAGCCGGTAAATAACAAGGTTGTGCATTGGAAGCCAAAGAGCTGATGAATGTTTATTATTGAATTTTTTAAATACTATGATAACGCCTGAAGAAACAAAAAGCATTGCTTTATCTTTTGAAGGAACTGATGAACGGCCTCATTTTAACCGCACCGCATTAAGGGTAAAGAAAAAAATTTTTGCTACGCTTTCTTTTGAAGATGAAACATTGAATTTGATGTTTAATACGCAACTTCAATTAATTTTTTGTCCGCCAAAAAGTAATATTATTTTTCCTGTTCCAAATAAATGGGGTTTAAAAGGCGCAACCACTATTAATCTTAAAAAAGCAAATAAAAAATTAGTGAAGAGTGCTTTGGAAGAAGCATATAAATTGAGGAAAGAAAAATAGATTATTTCAGTCGGAGTTACAGGTATTAAAAAGTTTATTAAAAGAAACCTGCAATAAAAAATACAATGCAGAGCTGAATGAAATCAGGTTCATACATTCTAAAACATCTTGTCTTTGTAAGACAATGTTATTATTTACTTCGCTAAACCCAAAACGCAAAATGGTTTAAAACAAATTAATTTTTTATCTATATTCGGTGTGGATTGCCTCAAAAATCAAAAACTATTTTATGGATACCGTACTTTCTGAATACAGAAACCCTGTTTATCATTTTCGCGGCCCCTCAACATTTAATAGCCCTTATACATTAACAGACCAGGCGCTGAAGAACTACGGAGTTTCGCGTGAATTATTTGGCAGCACTACTGTTGAGATAACACAGCAAGTTCAATTCAATGTTAAAGACTATCAGTATGTAATTGCAAAAGATGTAAATGGCAATCCAACAGAAGTGGGAATGTATTTTCTTCCGGTTAGCGATAATTCTTCTGTGCCAGATAGTAATGGCAATATGGTTTCCTGCGGCCAGGTGGTTGATGATTTCATCCGCCAAAAATCAGGTCTTGGACCAAATGATGATATCTATGCTTTGATCTCTTATATGCATCCTGAAATAAGTGAGGGCACTATTGCACAACTCTCAAAAACTGATAAAGCCCAGCTTGGTTTTACACACATGGGCGCCTATCTCGGAAATGGCGTTACCAGTAATTCTCCTGTAGCTTATCATGATCATCGCTTTGGTTGTGCATGGGGCGGTGTTATCGGTACGAATTATGGATACCCCTGCAATGTTCATATTATTAGCCTCAAGGGTGTGGATCAGAACGTACTGAACCGGAACTGCCAATTAGTAGATTTGTTGGTAGGTCATGGTTTGGAATTTCCAGGCGACTATCAAAATTCAATATTCAGGCCGGAGTTTATTAACGCTGCATTGATGTATTACCGCGATTGGCTGATGCAGGAAAGTTATCTGATGGATAATAATACCTGGTATTTCTATTGTGCAGCAAACAAGCTCACTATTTTAAATATAGCTTTCAATTTACCACATAACAGAAAATCTTTCCAGGAGGTATATGGAGAAACAGAGGGGTCAAATCTTTGGGATCAATTTCTGCTTCGTTATACGAATGCAACCGGGTTTGATTTTTATTATTATCCCAATTTAGAAACTGATTTTGTTCCGCTATGGAAACAGGAAGGGCTCGGGCCATCCGACATTATTCCGTTTACTATAGAGCAATACAGAGAATATGATAAACACCGCAGACAGGGAACAAGCTACGATGGACCAATGCCCGTATTGCCGCCAAAAGCGGTAATATGCAGTGCTCAATCCACTGCTGATATTGTCTATGAATTCATACAGATATATGCAGATCCTTATGATGCCGGCCCGCTTTCAACTGTAGCCGTACTCTGGGGATTTATGCCGGTGGTTATAGGAAGAACTGGAATTTCTGAAAGAGAGTATCTTAAATATACCCTCAGTATTTTTCAGTTGCTCGTTTATTCAGATGCAAGAGCTAATGCAGCAATTGTACCCGCAGAAAGTTGGTCAAAAAGCCAATGGTTCTGGGGCACTTATCAAATGTTGGTAACCATTTTTGGCGGAACTGCAACAACTATAAACAGCGTTTCTGAGCAACAGAATGAAGAAGCCGTAGAAACCCTGATCGCGCAGGACTTGCAAATTGATTCTGTTGTTGCACGAACAGCGGGCAACCAGCCGCCTAACCCATCCATGCTTGCCGTGTTTAGCTTATTGATGGTTATCCTGGAATGGGATACGATAATGAAAGGAGGTGTTATCTCAGCGGCAGATGCGTATGTAGAATTTATGAAAGCTGCACAAGTTCCATTTGAGAATGCGGACAATCTTGTAGTCAAAAAACCGAAAAAAATACAATATAATATTTTGCCCGCTGCATTTAATCTTATTTCTAATGGTTTGTATAGCAAAAATGATCTTGTAAATATTGAAACAATATGTACTGCAGTGGATGTTTCAGAAATTCAATTGAAAAAAGGAAAGCTGAACACGCCCCTTGTAGTTACATTGGCTGGAAATGGGAATAGCTGATAGCAGCAGCCCCCGTGCATTTCAATTACACTTAGTTTCAAACCTTTGCGCTCACTATTAAAATTAAAACAGATGAAAAACGAATTGTCTGGCTATCTCAATAAAGCAAACATCAATGATTCGGTTGTTACATTTCAGTTACAGAGATCTTTCTTTGAACCGAATAATGGAGCAACTTCATGGTACGCAGAAATCGGTCTTGGAACACCTGTTCAGCATAAGCTTCGTTTCATGATTGATACAGGCACCAAAAACACCTGGATCACTTCTAATCTCTGTACAACCACAGCCTGTGCCCCGCATAATAAATTCAATCCTTCTGCCTCAACTACGTACAAGGTATTTGGCAAAGAAGCGGAAATAAGCTTTGGCGCCTGGGGCTCTATGACGATAACACCAAGCAAGGATGATATAAGTTTACCAGGTATTGCAGATGCGCTGGAAATAATTTTTGATATGAGCACCAACTATACAGGCTCACAATTCCAGGAATTGATATGTGATGGCGGACTCGGAATTCCTTCCCATATTTTCAAAGATCATAACTCCTCTCTTATACTGAATGTACTTAAACACAAAGCTCTTATTGGCAGCGCCGTGGCTTCGTTTTGGTATGACCGTGATTCAATGAAAGGCGAGGTTTTGTTTGGTGGAATTGATGCTTCAAAATTTCATACAGAAACAGCAAATAAACTTGACCTGATTAAGTTTCCTACCGATCGTGAATGTTGGTTGGTAAACCTTGATAATCTGAATGGCTTATTTGCTGATGGAACTACGACCAATATACTAACCAATGTGGCGTTTGCTTTGGATACCGGATCATCACAATTTAAAGGCGATCCAAAATTTATTGATGCTGCAAAAAAAGTTATTACCAATAACGGTCAATATCCCGAAACAATCCAGTCACCGGCAAAGGTCAGCGATTACCCTTATCCTGTACTTGAACTTATGCTTAATGGGGTTTCTTATAAACTGCCACCAGAGAAATATTTTATCCGTTCATCAGAAACAGAATGGGATCTTGCTTTTCATTTTCTGGATGGTTGCGAAAATGAATTTCTTGTAGGTACCACATTTCTCGAAACGGTATATAGCATTTTCGATTTTGAAAACAGGTGCATTACATTGGCAGATCCAAGATTTTAATTTTTTCCTCATCATTAAAAAAAGCACAATGAGCTTCGCAACACCGTGGGTTAATAGTTATAATTCGATAATGAAATTAACGCAGGATCCAACAACGGGAATGCTGACCGGCACTTATGCATCTACAACAGGCGGCACAGGAACATACGATGTTGTTGGTTGGGCTTCTTTGCAGGATGCTACTACAAAGCTGGGACAAACTATGGCTATCTCTATATTGTGGCGTTCAAATGATGGAGGCAAATCAGATCCAAGTCATGAAGTTTCTGGTATGGCGGGGCAACTTTTACTTGACGACACAAAACAAAACCTGACCCTCAATCATATTTTTGTTGAGACCAATCCTGACACCGTTCCTCAAACCGGATTTTATCCTGACAAACTAATCTTTACTCCCGTAAAACCAGCCGACATAAATTCCAATAATATCATTGCAGCAGACTTCATCCCTGCAAGTGAGGAGATGAAAGAAAACTTATCCGGAACCTGGATTGGCAGTGTTGCCGGACAGCATGTAGAAATAGGTTTTGAATTTCCTGATAAGGCCGGAATACAACTGGCGGGAACAATCACTTATCAGGATGCTAAAGCTTACCCGATTGTCGGGTTCACTGATATTTTTGCGCTTACCTCCGCTTTAAATTTGCAGGGCATTTCGTTCAGTACTTATATTGACAGCCCCACTGGCAGGAAATGTATTTCAATGGCTGGACATCTTGATCTTGCAACCGGAAAAATTGCGTTAGCAAAAATGCAGGCACAATCCACACTGCCGGATTCAACATGGTATAGTGTAAACTTAGAGCAATGCCATTTTGAGAAAAAATAAATCAGGTATTGGATAGTCCCGGTAAAACAAACTTTGGCTTCATTAAATTCAATCCGCATTCTTTATTCATCTTATCAACAAGATAAACAGTGAGCTCGGGAGATGTTGCTTCGTTGTGCATGTGCATAAAAAAGTAAACATCATCAATGCCTTTATTTAACCAGTATTTCATGCGTTCAATCCATGCATCAATACGTGTATAATCTGTAGCATGCAAGCTATTGCCCACATAGCGAATAAATGTTTTTGGAATAGTAAGATACATGTGTGCGCAATCTCTTCTGCCTGCAGTATCTGTAATTACCGCGCCAATATTTAATGCATGTAATGTTTCAAATAATTCATCTCTTATTGCAGGCACACCAAACCAATCGGGATGGCGCACTTCTAAAAAGAATTGTATATCTGTTGGCAATGATCTTAAAAATGTAAACAACTCATCTTTACGTTTTGTGCTGTATGCTTCGCTTACTTGTATAAACATTGGACCAAGATGTTCTTTAAATGCAACAATGCCGCGCAAAAATTCATTCAATATAAAATCTTTGCCGGTAAGTCTTCCAAAATGTGTAATGCCTTTATACAGCTTAGGACAAAACAGAAAGTCTTTTCCTTCTGCATTTTCTTTCCATTTTTCTATGCCCTTAGTACCGTATATTTTATAATGAGTTGCGTTTAATTCTATGCTATTATAATGCTGAACGTAGTATTGCAGAAAATCTTTTTCTTTCGTTTTTTCAGGATAAATTTTCCCAACCCATTCCTGTCTGCCCCACTTTGCACAACCAATATAAACTTTAGCATTTTTGTTTTTTTTGCCTGGTAATATTTTTTTATTGAATGCAGGTTCTTTAGGTAAACTGAAATCAACATTGTTTAATCCTTCTTCCGGAACGCGACCAAATTCCATACAATAATTTTATTAAAGATACTGCCAACCCCTAAAGAGGAGAAAAGAAGTGATTAATTTGTGAATTGAAAATATAAATCTGAAAAAAATGTTTTTGGTTATTGCTGAATAGAATTTCTTTGCTGAATGGCTGCCTGATTATGAACGGAATATTTGTTTTTTATTTGTGTTCATGAATTTCGCTTCGCTTATTTGAAGCGAATACCCGCTGATGATTTGTGGGAAGCTTTGTGGCGGAGTAGTAGCGAATAGCAGGAACAGAAGTTAAATTGAAATACAAAAACTGAAAGCCCCAAATAAAAATTATAAAAATGATTCTTTCTGATTCGCGCATACTTGAAGAAATTGAAAAAGGAACAATTAAGCTTGACCCTTATGACAGAGAATGTTTAGGCAGCAATAGTTATGATGTGCATTTGGGTAAATGGCTGGCCACTTATCGTGAACATATTCTGGATGCAAAAAAGCATAACGAGATTGAATATTTTGAAATTCCGGAAGAAGGTTTTGTGTTGTATCCGCATATTTTTTATTTGGGCACAACGGAAGAATATACGGAAACGCATGCGCATGTTCCGTTTCTTGAAGGCAAGTCTTCAACAGGAAGATTGGGCATAGATATTCATGCAACTGCGGGTAAAGGTGATGTTGGTTTTTGCGGGCATTGGACACTTGAAATTTCTGTGAAGCAACCCGTGAAAGTATATAAAGGAATGCCTGTGGGGCAACTTATTTATTTTCCTGTTGATGGTGAAATTGAAGTAAAATATAATCAGAAAAAAAACGCTAAATACAGCAATCAACCGGAAAAACCGGTTGAAAGTATGATGTGGAAGAATAAGTTTTAATTTTTTACATGTCTGCGTTTTGTTTTAGCCATTTGATTACCTTCTGCTTCTTCAACAGAATGTGTTGCTTTAATATCATTATCTTTTTCTGCAAGATCAGCCAGTTTAATATAAAAATTTTTTAAAGCTTCAAGTTCCTCTGGCGTAAGATCTTCAATGTCTATAAGCCGGTTACTTGCACCTTGTGTTGCAGCAATGAGTTCGTTTAATTTTAAATGAAGCGCCATGGTGTCTTTATTCTGCGATTGCTGAATTACAAATACCATTAAAAATGTTATAATAGTTGTACCTGTATTTATAACTAATTGCCAGGTATCAGAAAACTGAAATATAGGACCCGTAATTGCCCAAACAATTATGATAAGAAAAGCAACAATAAATGCAATGGGTTTACCTGTAATTTTTGTTATTGCAGTCGAAAAACGATCAAAAAATTTTGACAGTTTATTTTTCTTTTTTTTATGTTTCATGTAAATGGTTTTAGTTTTTAATGATCTGTAATTTTTGTATAAAGCAATTTAGCGGCCAACAATTTTATCCAACTCAATTCTTATTTTTTATTTAAAATATTTTCAGAAGCAAACAATACAAACTATATGCAGTTAATTTTATAGATGAATTTTATGAAACGATTTTTATTTGTTTTGATTTTTATTTGTTCAGCATATATTTCTTTTGGACAAACAGATACTGCCATTGTTAATGATACCAAACGCTTTCAGGGTGAATTGAGAACAGAATTTGAAAATCCAAATACTACACCACTGAGTTCAAAAGCAAAAAAAACTTTTAAAGGCATTCATTTTTTTCCATTCAATGCAAACTATGCAGTGAATGCAAGATTTGTAAGAACGCCGCAGGAAAAACCTTTTCAAATGAGTACTTCATCAGGCATGAGAAAAACATACATAAAGTATGCTGAAGTGTTTTTTGTAATTGATAAAAAGGAATATAAACTGAATGTGTATCAATCGCAGGAATTATTGAAATCTGCAGAATACAAAGACTATTTATTTATTCCTTTTACTGATGCAACCAGCGGCAACGAAACGTATGAAGGCGGCAGATATATTGATCTTACCGTGCCAACAAGCGATCATGTTTTGGTGAACTTTAATAAAGCGTATCATCCTTATTGCGCTTATACAGATGGATATAATTGCCCGGTGCCGCCGCAGGAAAACACGTTGCCAGTAAAGATTGAAGCTGGAGTGAGGTTTTAAATCTTGTTTACTTAGCCGCAGGAATATTCTTCCAGTTTTCGCCGCGCTTAATTCTGTAAACCTGCATATCTGTAATTTTAAACTGCTTCACTAATTGCCGTACAGGTTTATTTTGATTTAATAATTTTTTAAGCAGCATAACCTTTGTAACAGTAAGCTTTGCCACTTTTGTATTTGATCTGAAACCAAGCGATCTCTGCTGTTTTTCTTTTATAACGTATGGGCTCTTTTGCTGATGCGCATAATTTTCTTCGGGTGTCATCCATTTTAAATTATCCACACGGTTATTCAATTTATTAAAATCCAAATGTGCAACAACTGTTTGACTGGCTTTTGGTTTTGGAAGAAAATAATCTGCAACAAGTCTATGTATCAATGAATGATAATTTATTGTTCTGCTCTGCGTATCATCTTTAAATTTCTTTTGCAGATTTCTCTTCAGCGTCAAAAGCAGTAACCTTGTTTCCTGTATATCTTTTTTGCTGTCACCGTTTTCAATTTGCGCTTTAAGTTTTGCAGTTAGCTTTGTAACCTGCTTTTGTAAATTATTCAGCCGCGCCTGAACTTTTTCATCTCTTTGTATAAAAAATTTTAGACGAATTATGCGGTAACCATTAATCATTGAACCTTGAACAAGATCGCCATCTGAAATTTTATTAAAGCTTCTCAGCCTGCCAAAATTTGAAACTTCAAGCTGGTAATCATTTGTAAACTCAAAATCAAACCGAACGTTCGTCCATAGCTCTCCGGGAAATTTCTTAACCATGTTTTTCTTTTAAAATGTTACTATAAACAAGCAGAATATTCATTACTCAATTAGCCTGCCAATTGCATAATGATATTTTTCAAACTGAAAACTTTCAACAACAGTTCTCAAGTTAGCAGAAATTTTATCATTCATTAAATTATCAATGCTCAGCCTTTTCTTCACCTCCTCCAAAGGAGAAGGAGAAAAGCTGCCATCTTCAACTTGTTGCCCGATGATCTTATATGCATCACGAAAAGGAATACCCTGCAAAACAAGTTTGTTTACTTCTTCTACACTGAATAAATATTTATATTTTTCATCTGCAAGAATATCTTCTTTTATTTCAATATTGCCGAGCATTAATGAAGCCATGCTGAGACAATCTTTTAATGTGGTAAACGCTGGAAACAAATGCTCTTTTAATAACTGCAGATCGCGATGATAACCTGAAGGAAGGTTTGTTGTCATCATCATAATTTCATTTGGTAAGGCCTTTATCTGATTGCAGTGTGAGCGGATTAATTCAAACACATCCGGATTTTTTTTATGCGGCATAATGCTGCTGCCGGTTGTAAGTTGCGGAGGAAAAGAAATGAAACCGAAATTCTGATTCATATATAAACACACATCCATTGAAAGTTTGGCAAGCGTATCAGCAATGTTTGCTAACGCTGAAGCAACGATGCGTTCTGTTTTGCCGCGGCTCATTTGTGCATACACAACATTATAATGCAGATCATTAAAACCTAAAAGTTCTGTTGTAAGTTTTCGGTTTATTGGAAATGAAGAACCATAGCCGGCAGCAGAGCCCAGCGGATTTTTATTTACGATATCATACGCTGCTTTTACTGTAACCAGATCATCAACTAAACTTTCTGCATAAGCGCCAAACCACAATCCAAATGATGAAGGCATGGCTAATTGCAGATGCGTATAGCCGGGTAAAAGATCATTTTTATATTTTTCGCTTTGTGCAATCAGCAGTTCAAAAAATGATTGAAGAGCTAAAACAATTTGTTCGATCTCGCTTCTTAAAAAAAGTTTTATATCAACAAGTACCTGATCATTCCTGCTTCTTGCAGAATGTATTTTTTTGCCAATGTCTCCAAGCTTTTTCGTTAATAAAAATTCTATCTGTGAATGTATGTCTTCAACGTTTTCGTCAATCGTGAATTGTGAATTGTGAATTGATGCGAAGATATTTTTTAGCTCATTCACTAAAGCATCAGCTTCTTCATTTGTAAGCAAGCCAACTGCAGCCAGCATTTTAGCATGTGCAATATTTCCTAATACATCAAATGGCGCAAGTTGCTTATCAAATTCACGATCGTTGCCAACAGTGAATTTTTCAACGGACTCGAGTGATGCAATATTTTTTTGCCAAAGCTTCATATTATAAAATTACTTTGTTCAGCAACTGAATATACAATTCAATTCCTGCTCTTATTTCATCAACAAAAATAAACTCATTCGCACTATGACTTCTTGCGCTATCACCCGGTCCCATTTTTAGCGCAGGAAAATTCATTAAAGCCTTATCGCTTGTTGTTGGAGAGCCATAATAAGTTCTGTTTAATTCAATTCCTGCTTTCACCAAAGGATGATTGAGTTCAATATTAGTTGAACGCAACCGTAAACTTCTTGCTGCAATTTCAGATTGAATATTTTGTTTGATAATGCCAATCACTTCATCAAAATCATATAACTCATTTACGCGTATATCAACTGTGAATTTGCATTCTGATGGAACCACATTATGTTGCGATCCCGCATTAATCATGGTAACACTCATTTTGTTTGTGCCAAGCAATTCCGATACTTTTTCAAACCTGAAATTTCTAAACCATTCAATATCTTTTATCGCTTTATACATAGCGTTATCACCTTCTTCTCTTGCAGCATGACCGGCTTTTCCATGTGCTGTGCAATCAATAACGAGTAAACCTTTTTCTGCAACAGCCATGTTCATTAATGTGGGTTCGCCAACTATTGCACAATTAATATCTGGCAATTGAGGTAATAACAGTTCAACACCATTTTTGCCGGATATTTCTTCTTCAGCCGTTGCAGCTAAAACAAGATTATATTTTAAATTTTGATGAGCATAATAATGAACGAATGTTGCTATTAATGCAACCAAACATCCGCCTGCATCATTGCTGCCTAAGCCATATAATTTTTCATTTGCAATATCAGCTTTAAAAGGGTCTCTTGTGTATTGCGGATTTGGTTTTACAGTATCGTGATGTGAGTTTAATAAAATAGTTGGCTTAGCTGCATCAAAGTATTTATTCTTTGCCCAAACATTGTTCAGCAACCTCTTTGTTTCAATATTTTTCTTCTGCAAAAAATTTTCAATTGCATCCGCAGTTTTATCTTCTTCTTTTGAAAATGAAGGAATAGAAATCAACTGTTTTAATAACAGTAATGCATCGGTATATAATTCTTCACTGTTCATTTATAAACTAATAAGTGTACCTGTAGTTTCTGCTGTTGTATTTTGAATAAGATCATCTGCATTACCGATCAATACTTCTTTTACGCCGGCATCAATAGCTGCAAATGCATTGTCAATTTTTGGAATCATGCCCGCAAATAATTTTTTCTCATTAAGCAATTGTATAAATTTTTTTTTGTTGATAAAGCGTATCACTGAATTATCATCATCCGTATTTTCCAATACGCCTTTACGTTCAAAGCAATATATCAATCTTACATCATACAAATTGGATAAAGCTACTGCCAGCGATGAAGCAATTGTATCAGCATTTGTATTTAAAATATGCCCTTGTCCATCATGTGTTAAGGGGGCAAAAACAGGAGTAAAATTATTTTGTAACAATAACATGAAACCTGCAACATGCAACGTGGAATTGTTTATATCTCCTGCCCATCCATAATCTATGACCTCACCCAAACCCTCTCCAAAAGAGAGGGCTTTTGGAACACGTTTTGTTGCCGGAATTAAATTTCCATCAGCGCCGGTTAAGCCTATTGCATTGCATTTAAAGGATTGTAATTGCGCAACAATTTTTTTATTTATCAATCCGCCGTAAACCATTGTCACCAAATCAATAGTTGCATCGTCTGTAATTCTTCTGCCGTTTATATATTTTGATTCAATGCCTAATTTGTTACCAATGTTTGTTGCAATTTTTCCGCCGCCATGTACCAAAATTTTATGAGCTTGTATAAATGAAAATGATTGAAGAAATGATTTCAATTTTTCTTCATCATCAATAATATTTCCTCCAACTTTTATAATGAAAAGTTTATCCATGTCAGAACTTAAGAATTTCACTAATCACAGCTTGCGCAGCCCAAACACGGTTAGCTGCCTGTTGTGTTACAATACTGTTTGTGCTGTCTAATATTTCATCACTTAATTCTATATTTCTTCTTACTGGTAAGCAATGCATTACTTTGGCATTATTAGTTAATGCAAGTTTATTTTCTGTCAGCATCCACTGCGGATCATTCTCATATATCTTACCATAATCTTTGTATGTACTCCAGTTTTTTACATACACAAAATCAGCATTTTTTAATGCTTCGGTTTGATCAGTTGTTATAGTTGCGCTATTTGTAAATTCTTCTTTCAATTCATAATCTTCAGGATGCGTAATTACAAACTCAGCTTCGTTCCAGGCATTAATCCATTGCGCAAAACTATTGGCAACACATTGCGGTAAAGGCTTTACATGCGGCGCCCAGGTGAGAACGATTTTTGGTTTAGACCTCACCCCAGCCCTCTCCAAAGGAGAGGGAGCAGAACCCAAACATTCTTTTATTGTTATTATATCTGTTAATGATTGCAGCGGATGCAGTGTTGCACTCTCCAAACTAATAACAGGAACGCCGCAATATTTTATAAATTGATTAATGTATATTTCACTGTAATCGTCTTCACGGTTTTTTAAAGCTGGAAATGTTCTTATGCAAAGAATATCAAAATAATTTCCGAGCACTGGTGCCGCATCTTTAATGTGTTCAACAGTATTGCCGCTCATGATAGCGCCTTCTTCAAACTCAAGCGCCCAGCCTTCTTTGTCAACATTAAATACAATTGATTCCATTCCTAAATTGCCCGCAGCTACCTGTGTACTTAAACGTGTGCGAAGACTTGGATTAAGAAATAATAAACCGA
Organism: Parafilimonas sp.; assembly: GCA_039934575.1. GTDB lineage: Bacteria > Bacteroidota > Bacteroidia > Chitinophagales > Chitinophagaceae > Parafilimonas. The sequence continues at coordinate 16,248 of JBDTLW010000002.1, forward strand.
TGCGTTTATTAATGCCAAGCATTTTATCCTGCAAAGGATTTGCTTTATACATCAGCGCTTTTTCAACAAGTGCATTAATGTTGCCTGCATCATGAACGGAAATAAATTGTTTCATAAATCCTATCCCTAAACGGAAAATTTGTTTTTAATTATTGCAAAACAGTTTCCTCAACCCCTTTAGAGGAGGGGGTATTCATCTCTTCAATCGCTTCACTTAATGTATCCAAAAATTCATCAACCTGTTTGCGTGTAATATTCAAAGCCGGTAATAAACGAATAACATTTGGTTTTGCTTCGCCTGTAAAAATGAAATAATCGTTCAATAATTTTTTGCGCAGGTCTTTAAGTTCATCAGGCAAATCAAAGCCGATCATCAAACCTTTGCCACGTACATTTTCAATACCATCAAAGCTTTTTAGTTTATTGATAAGATACATGCCGCGTTGTTTGCTCATCTCAATTAAATTATCTCTTTCAATAACTTCTAATACAGCCAACGCAGCAGCACACGACAAATGATTACCTCCGAATGTTGTGCCTAACATTCCATGCTTAGCTTTAATGTAAGGCGCAATCAAAATACTTCCAATCGGGAAACCATTACCCATACCTTTTGCCATGGTGTATATATCTGCATGTACACCTGCATGATCTGTTGCAAAGAATTTTCCGCTTCTTCCATAACCGCACTGCACTTCATCAGCAATAAATATTGCATTGTGTTCATCACACAAACTTCTTATCAGTTTTAAAAAACTTTCAGTTGCCACGTTTATACCGCCAACACCTTGTATGGCTTCAACAATAATGGCGCATACTTCTTTGCCATGTTTTTGAAAATAGTTTGTTAGCGCCACTTCGTCATTAAAAGGAAGAAATTCAACATTGCCTGTTTCATTTACCGGTGCAACAATTTTTGAATTATCAGTTGCAGCAACAGCCAAAGATGTTCTGCCATGAAAAGCTTTATTAAAGGAAACAATTTTCTTTTTGCCTGTGTGAAATGATGCGAGCTTTAAAGCATTTTCATTGGCTTCGGCACCGCTGTTTACGAGAAACAACTGGTAATCTTCTTTGCCGCTGAGCTTGCCTAATTTATCAGCCAATTCCTGTTGAATTGGAATGTGTACGGAGTTGGAATAGAAAGCAATTTTATGCAATTGCTCTTCAATTCGCTGAACCCAATGCGGATGTGTATGACCAATACTGATTACGGCATGACCGCCATACAGATCAAGATACTGTACGCCGTTTTCATCCCATACATAAGAGCCTTGTGCTTTGGTAATTGTTATATCGTTTAAAGGATATACATCGAATAATTTCATGTGTTGTTATTTTAAAAGTATGTTGATTTAAGTTTTAATCCTGTTGTTTCATCTAACCCAAACATGAGGTTCATGTTTTGCACTGCCTGGCCGGAAGCGCCTTTTAATAAATTGTCTAATGCTGAATGAATGACCAATTTACTGCCAACTTTTTCTAATTGTATGATACATTTATTTGTGTTGACAACCTGTTTTAAAAAGATTGGGTTATCGCTGATCAGAGTAAACGGATGTTCAGTATAAAATTTTTTATATAGTTCATTTAGCTCTTGTAAACTTTCATCACAACGAACGGTTGAGCTGATAAAAATACCTCTTGTAAAATCGCCGCGCCAGGGAACAAATGACAGTTCAATATGATTATTTCCCTGAAGTTGTGTTAATATCTGAACAATCTCATCCAAATGCTGATGCGATAATGTTTTATATGCCTGTATATTATTTGCGCGCCAGCTAAAATGTGCAGTTGCACTTAAAGATTGTCCTGCGCCTGTGGAGCCGGTAATACCTGTTGTATATATTTCATCAAGTAACCCTGCTTTAGCTAATGGCAATAAACCAAGTTGAATTGATGTTGCAAAACAACCCGGGTTAGCAATGTTGTTTGCTGATCTTATTTGTTCTTTATTCATTTCAGGTAAACCATAAATAAAGTTTCTGGTTGCAGGTTTCTGGTTACCACTATCCGGCAACTTGAAACATGCATCTTTGTTTAACCTGAAATCATTTGCGAGATCAATAATTTTTATGGTTGATGGAATATCATTTTCTTCTAAAAACTTTTTTGAATCTCCATGCCCTAAACATAAAAACAAGACATCAATATCATTACTTACTGAATCTGAAAATCGTAAATCTGTTTCTTCAATCAAATCCTGGTGTACTGAAGAAATAAGATTCCCTGCATTGCTTTTACTGTGTACAAAAGCAATCTCCGCATCAGGATGATTAATTAATAAACGAATTAATTCTCCGCCTGTATAACCTGCGCCTCCTATTATGCCAACACTTATTTTTTTCATGTGCACATTTTTCGTTTTTTCATTTGCCACATGGAATTCGCCATAAAATTTTCCTCATCAGTTGGTATAATTAACTTCAAAATTTATGTCTCATTTCATGTGCAATTAAACCTGTCGTTGTTTGTTGACGGCTGCGAACTTAATATGAATTCGAGCACTTCTGAATTATTATTTAGTATGCGATGCTTTTTTCCAGCTTCAATTAAAAATCCTTCTCCGGAATGTACTATAAAATATTCTTCTTCTACTTCAAATGTTGCAATTCCATTCAGTATAAAAAATAATTGTTGTGCGTTGCTGTGATAGTGTAAAACTTCAGATGTTTGTGTCGGCATTTTTTCCTGTTTCACAGATAATGATGGAGTATCAACCAACACCCATCCGTCACATGCATTGCCCCATGTATAATGTTGCAAAGAATTATTTTTGCTTACTATCGCCATCTTCTTTTACCTGGTAATACATTGATGTTTGATTGCCGAATATTTTGCTGAAACCTCTTACATCTTCACCGCTCCAGCCTGTATTCATTTCACCGTATTTGCCAAATTTACTGTTCATTAAATCGTACCTGCTTTCTATACCAATTATCTGAAAACGATAAGGCATTAACTGCACAAATACATCGCCGGTTACATTTTGCTGCGCACTTTCGAAGAAGGCTTCAATATCGCGCATCACCGGATCAAGTAGCTGCCCTTCATGCAACCAGTTGCCATAAAAGCCGGCAATATTATCTTTCCAGTTTAATTGCCATTTGGTAAGTACATGTTTTTCCAATGCATGATGCGCTTTTAGTATTACCATTGGTGCGGCCGCTTCAAAACCAACTCGCCCTTTGATCCCAATGATGGTATCGCCAACATGTATATCTCTGCCAATGCCATAAGCACCTGCAATGTTTTGTAAATATTGTATGGCTTCAGTTGGATGAGAAAATTCTTTTCCATCAACTTTATATAATTCACCTTTTATAAATCCTAATTCCAAATTCCTCGTTGCTGATTCTGTTACCTGTGTTGGCCAAGCTTCTTCGGGCAACATGCCTTTGCTGTTCAATGTTTCTTTACCGCCAACACTGGTGCCCCATAAACCTTTATTTATTGAGTATGCTGCTTTCTCAAAATTCATATCAACGCCTTTGCTTTTTAAATAAGCGATCTCCTGTTCTCGGCTCAGTTTTAAATCACGTATCGGCGTTATAATTTCAACGTTTGGGATCATGATATGAAACAGCATATCAAAACGAACCTGGTCGTTACCGGCGCCGGTACTGCCATGTGCAACAGCATCTCCGTTTAATATTTTTACATGCTCCGCAATATGCAAAGCCTGTATTAATCTTTCAGCACTTACACTTAATGGATATGTATTATTCTTCAATACATTTCCAAACACCAGGTATTTTATAATGCGATCGTAATAACCTTTTACTGCATCAACAGTTGTATGTGTTTTAACGCCGAGTTTGTATGCATGCGCTTCAATCTTTTTTAATTCATCGGTATTAAAACCGCCGGTGTTTACAACGATGCTGTGTACTTCATAGCCTTTATCTTCCGTTAAATATTTTACACAATAACTTGTATCTAAACCGCCGGAAAAACCGAGAACAACTTTCTTCATTTCTGAAATATGATTTATGAATTGCTGATTTTTTATAACTTAAAAAATTTCCAGGTTATATGTGCTATGAAAAAAACATGGAGAATAATGAAACGAATGAACGTTGTTTTTTCTGAACGTCTTCTTTTTGTTTTTCTTTTTTTCTGAATGCTTTTATAAAACGGCTTTGCTTAATCTTCATCAGCCTTTCATACACCTTGCTTTTTTGTTCAAAATGATCATGCGTTTCTTTTGGTTCATAATGATCTGCCGGATCGTATAACATCGCCGTGCAAAAACAATTTTTTCTTTCTTTACCCATTAATATATCATAGTTCACGCAGCTTTTGCAGCCGGCCCAAAAAGCTTCATCCTGCGTAAGCTCACTGTATGTTACAGGCTCATAACCAAGATCACTGTTTATTTTCATTACAGCAAGCCCGGTAGTTAATCCAAATATTTTTGCGGTGGGGTATTTTGTTCTTGACAGTGCAAATATTTTTTCTTTGATTGATTTGGCCACACCGCTTTTTCTGTAAGCAGGTGTTACAATAAGCCCGCTGTTGGCAACATATTGTTCATGGCTCCAGGTTTCTATATAGCAAAACCCAACCCATTCATTTGTGATGGTTAATGCAATTACAGCTTTGCCTTCTTCCATTTTTTTCACAATATATTCAGGGCTGCGTTTGGCAATACCTGTGCCACGGGCTTTGGCAGATTCTTCCATTTCTGCAGTAATTGTTTCTGCAAAATGTGCATCGCCACTATTGGCTATACGTACTATAATATTTTGTTCCACTTTGTTTGCTTAAATTATAAGAGATGATTTTTAGATGTAACATGGGTTACATACAGGTGCATAAAATGCATGGCAGAAGCGATCAGATCCTCGGTCGTCGTTCCGGTCGGAAACAAAATGGATTAGGTAAATTAACAACACTCATCAAATGCAGATGGGAAACATGTATGTTGTTATGTGTTGAGTTCTGTTTCAATTTCAGTTCAATATAAATTGTGAACCAATACTTTTTTGAAAATGTAAAATTAATGATGTTTTAAATATATGCTGTTAATTTTTTAGAACGTACTATCAATTTTTAAAACAGTATTTGATTAAGACCATGAATGGTTTTTAAAATATGATTACAATCATTAACAACTATAATCACAAGAAGTATATTTACACATATCGAATTTATTGCTGCTTTTTGATTTAATGATATTAATGATAGCACTGCGTAAAAGTTTGATATTATGAATAAACCGTAAACTGCTAAAACGTATATTATGAAACAAAATTTTTTTTTATGTTGTTTGATTCTATCAATTTTTTCTGCATGCAATTCAGGTAAAAACACAAATGTATTAACACAAGCTGCTGATACAAGCGGGGCAGGCAAAGCCGATAAATTTAAAGTTGATACCTCTGAAGCTTTTTCTATGTTAAGGCAAGACGGAGATACGCTGCTTACCGTTGATTTGAATAATAATAAAGCTAGCGTACGTGCTTATTTAGGCGGTATTGGCAAACATGTTACACTTGTTATTGCGGTTACAGCAGGTGATAGTATTACGGCAGAAATAATTCCTGAAGATGATACAGCCAATATTCGTTTTAATCAAATTTATATACCTGCTGGTAAAACCGGAAAGTATGACGGGCCATTCTCCCGAAACATAAGCTACCCCATTACTGCAAAAGGAAATTATAAGCTTATTATAGGTGAGAACCTGATGGCTGAAGACAATTGGCAAGGCAATTTTACCTGCAATGTTTTAATTAAATAATCAGCGGCTTCATTTCATAAAAAAGTTTATGCTGGTAATTGTATGAATTAAGATTTATATGATTAGCTGATAAATATGAATTATGATGCAGGCAAGTGTATAATAAATTTTGTTCCCTCATTTTCTTTTGTCTCCACTTTTATTTCACCGCCATGTGCTTTTACAATATCATAACTTAAACTCAAACCTAACCCTGTTCCTTCACCTGTTGGTTTTGTGGTGAAGAATGGCTGAAAGATCTTGTCAACTATTTTTTGAGGAATACCATTGCCATTGTCAGTTACTATTATCTCAATCTTATCCCGTCCGACTGCGTCATCCCCGCCTGAATGACTCAGTCGGGCAGGCGGGCGGGCATTTAATTTTTTTGTGTGAACTGAAACAAGCGGTTTGTACAGAGGTGACCGCTTTTGAGAACCTGTTGCTTCTTTGGCAAGCTCATTTTGCTTTTGCTGAACTGCATAAAATGCATTATTAATTAAATTCAGAATTACTCTCCCGATATCCTGCGCTATGATATTTATTTTTCCAATTGTATTATCAAAATCAGTTTTAAAATCTGCATTGAAACTTTTATCCTTTGCCCGCAAACCATGATAGCTTAATCGTAAATATTCATCACACAAAGCATTGATGTCTGTGGGTTCTTTTTTACCTGTACTTGTGCGTGAATGCTGCAGCATACCTTTTACAATATCACCTGCACGCTTGCCATGGTGTTTTATTTTCTCTGAATTATCTTTTATATCAATTGCAATGGCTTTTACTTCTTCAATGTTTCCCTTATCAACTTCATCAACTAATTCAGTTATCAACTCTGTGTTTACTTCAGAAAAATTATTCACGAAGTTTAATGGGTTTTGTATCTCATGTGCAATGCCTGCGGTAAGTTCGCCAAGGCTTGCCATTTTTTCTGACTGAATGAGTTGGGCCTGTGTTGATTTTAATTCATGTAATGACTGACGCAGTTCTTCCGTACGTTCTTCAACCTGCTTTTCAAGCATTTCATTCTGGTGAGCGAGGAGCTGTTTTTTTTCTTCCGTTATTTTCATTACTTCATTTGCATTTGATTGCACATCGTTCAGTATCT
>JBDTLW010000003.1:0-17599 GCA_039934575.1 Parafilimonas sp.
ATTTAATGGTTGATGTAATTCTTGGTTTGCAATGGGGCGATGAAGGGAAGGGAAAGATAGTTGATTATTTTGCACCTAACTATGATATAATAGCACGGTTTCAGGGCGGGCCTAATGCAGGGCATACTTTATATGTGCAAGATAAAAAGATTGTGCTTCATCAAATACCATCGGGCATATTTCATCAGAATACAATAAATATAATTGGCAATGGTGTAGTACTTGATCCGGTTACTTTAAAAAGAGAATGTGACACTGTTGCTGGTTTTGGCATTGATGTGAAAAAGAATTTATTTATTTCACAACGTGCTAATTTAATTGTGCCTACACACAGAGCATTAGACAAAGCATCAGAAATCTCAAAAGGTGAAAACAAAATAGGTTCTACGCTTAAAGGCATTGGTCCATCATATATGGATAAAACCGGGCGTAATGCATTGCGTGTTGGTGATATTGCAGATAAATCTTTTATTACACAATACATCAAGCTTCGTTTAAAGCATCAGAGGCTGTTAGATAATTTTCATTTTACAGAAGATATTACGCAATGGGAAGAAGAGTTTTTTGATGCCGTGGAATTTTTGCGTACGCTGAATATTGTAAACGGCGAATATTTCATTAATGAAAAAATAAGCAACGGAAAAAAAGTTTTGGCAGAAGGCGCACAAGGCACTATGCTTGATATTGACTTTGGTACCTTTCCGTTTGTAACATCATCAAGCACTATATCTGCAGGCGTATGTTCAGGACTTGGCGTTGCACCACAAAAAATAAATGATGTATTTGGTGTAACAAAAGCATATTGTACGAGGGTAGGAGGCGGACCTTTTCCTACAGAATTAAATGATGAAACGGGAGAAGCATTGCGAAAAATTGGCAGTGAATTTGGCGCCACTACCGGCAGACCGCGCCGATGCGGATGGATTGATCTTGTTGCATTAAGATATACATGCATGCTTAATGGCATCACAAAAGTTGTAATGACAAAAGCAGATGTACTTGATTCATTTGAAGCACTTAACGTTTGCACGCAATATATAATTAGCGGAGAGCAAACGGAAAAAGTACCATTTCAATTAATGCAAACAGGTGCTGAACCTGTATATAAAAAATTCAGCGGATGGAATTGTGATACAACTAAATTAAAAACAGGTGATATTTTACCGGATGAGATGCAGCGTTATATTTCTTTTATCAATCAATATATAGGTGCCCCTGTAGGTTATGTTTCTAACGGACCCCAGCGGGAACAGATAATAAAAATTATAGCATAAAAAAAATTTTTTTGCTGATTAGAAAACTCGTTGAAATTTTACAACTGCTAATCCACATTGAGTATGGCAAGTAAATCAGAAAAAGAAAAAAAAATAAACCAGAAACCTGATGCAGGTAATGCCGGGCAGTCTAAAGATGCTTCCAAGGCAAAAAAGCAAATGGAAGAAGATGATGACTTTGATGATGAGTTGGAAGATGAAGTGAAAAAGCCATCTTCCGCCAAATCTGCTCCTAAAACAAAAAAGTCAAAGGAGAATGATGACGATGATGATGCTGCTGAGGAAGATTATGAAGCAGATGATTGGGAAAAACCTGAAGAAGAAGGAGAGGAGTGGGATCCTGATTTTGATGAATTTGATATACCAAAATCAAAAATAAAGAAAGCAGGCACCAAGAAAGATGCCGAGGAGGAAGACTTTAAGTTTGATGATGATTTAAAAGAGTTCGACCTCTTTAATGATTCAGGAAGTTTTGATGATGATGATGACGATGATTTTTAAAATCAACACACATATTGCTCAATAGAATTTCAGCATCATTTCGCATAACTGATATTGTTGTATTTAAAAAGCAAATGCTGAACTGGGCAAACCAGTTTGGCATTTGTTGTTTTATGGATAGTCATAATTACAATGATAAATATTGCAGGTACGATTGTCTCGTTGCTGTTGACAGTTATAAAATTTTTTCACCTGCTGCTAATGGACTTTCACAACTTGATGAATTTTATAATAAAAATGATGATTGGATATTTGGACATTTAGGATATGATTTGAAAAATCAAATTGAAGAACTGCAATCGGCTAATGAAAACAAAATTGGTTTCCCTGAGATATTTTTTTTTATACCGAAGATCGTTTTATGTATAAAGAATGATCTGCTTACCATTCATTCAATTGAGCAGAAATCGCAAGCAATATTTGAGGAAATTAAATTGAAAGATGCTTTTGAAACAGAATTATCAGTTAAACAAAATATTCATTTAAATGCCACTGTAACCAAAGATGAATATGAAGCAACAATAATAAAATTGCAGCAGCATATTCTTAGGGGAGATTGTTATGAAATAAATTATTGCCAGGAATTTTTTGCAGAGGATATTTTAATAAATCCGGTTTCAGTGTATATCCAACTGCTTGAAATTTCGCCTACACCTTTTTCGTGTTTTTATAAGCTGGAAAATAAATATTTATTGTGTGCAAGCCCTGAAAGATTTTTATCTAAAATTAATGATACAATTTTTTCACAACCCATAAAAGGTACTGCGCCACGACACGCAAACACCGACTTAGATAAAATGGAAGAAAAAAAATTATATGAAAATAAAAAAGAAAGAAGTGAGAATGTAATGATTGTTGACCTGGTAAGAAATGATCTTAGTAAAATTTGCAATGAAGGCAGTGTGGAAACAGAAGAATTGTTTGGAATTTATTCTTTTCCTCAAGTGCACCAAATGATCTCAACCATTAAAGGTGAACTAAAACAAAATGTATCTTTTACGGAAATTATTAAAGCTGCTTTTCCAATGGGATCGATGACGGGTGCACCAAAATATCGTGCTATGCAATTGATTGAACAATATGAAAAAACAAAGCGTCAATTATTTTCAGGAAGTGTAGGTTATATAACACCGAATAAAGATTTTGATTTTAATGTAGTGATAAGAAGTATCTTTTATAATGCAACTAATAAGTTTTTAAATTTCCTGGTTGGAAGCGCGATAACATTTTATGCTGATGCTGAAAAAGAATATGAAGAATGCATTTTAAAAGCAAAAGCCATCCGCGATACACTGCAATAATTATTTACCCGCAGTTGTTGGTGTAGTATTAGATTGATCTAATAATAGTTCAACGCTTTGCTTAAGTATATCTATTTTTTTTGACTGGAACAACTGTACTTTATCTGCCGGTATGCGCAATGGATAAACATCGCCTTTGGCAAGTGCGTTATCAATATCAGGATTTAACTGGTTGAAAGCAGAAATATCCATCATTAAAGTATTGGCAATTACAACAGAATTGTATTTACCATAAATATTAATTGTTGCAGCATTTGCAGCAAGCTCTAAATAAGCATCTTTATTTTGTAATACATAATTATTATCAGCAGTAGCAGGAATATTTCCATTGCCTTCAAAAAAATAATTTGTGGCAATAAATTTTTTTACGTGGTTACGTGTTTCAAGCGGAAGGTAATATTGAATATCCCAGAAATTTTTACTGTGTGTTTTTTCAATTGCACGATTCACATTGCCTGAGCCACAATTATATGCTGCAATTACAAGCAGCCAGTCTCCGTAAGTATTATATAATTCTTTTAAAATCTGACAGGCGGCATTAGTACTTTTTATATAATCAACTCTGTCATCAGCATAATAATTTGTTCTTAATCCATGCTCACGGGCAGCATCAGACATAATTTGCCATGGACCAACTGCACCGGCCCAGGAAACAGCAGTACTCCTCAAACTGCTTTCAATAACAGAAAGATATTTTAGCTGAACAGGTATGCCATAAGAAGTTAAGATACGATCGTACAAATCAAAATAAGGCTTACCCCAAACTTTCATATTGTTGAAATAAGTTGTATGTTTTTTTATATAATCATCTGCAAAAAATCTTGCTTCTGCATTCACAGGGAAATTAAGATTATTATTAAGGGAAGCTGGTGATAAAAGACTGCTGAACATTTTAGAACTATCAGCCATCAATAATGCTGTATTTATTTTTTGTGTTTTATCTAAACCTGTGCTGTCTTTTTTTATAGATTGTAAAACTGATTGGCAATTGGAATAAGAAGATAATAATATAAGGAATGCAGTGCTTAAAAAAATTGGGGCAGATTTTTTGAAACAAAAAATTGCTGTCAAAATATGTATAACTGCCTGCTTAAAAAACTGTTTCATTCAATTACTTCTTTTGTAAACATTTAATAATAAATCCTATTCAAATGTTTTATTTAATTCAATAAGTTTTTCAGAAAGGGAGAGCAAAGTTAATTCATTAAAATGAGACGTCATTAGCTGCATGCCAAATGGCATTCCATTAGAGTGTGTAAATAAAGGAATTGATATGCCGGGAATACCTGTAAGGTTTGCAAAAACTGTATATATATCTGCAAGGAACATTTCAATAGGGTCGCTATTTTTTTCACCAATTTTAAAAGCGGTGGATGGTGATACAGGAAAAATAATTGCATCAACTTCTTTAAAAACTGACTTTATTTTTTCTAAAAGAATACTTCTTACTTTTTGTGCCTGAGTAACATAAGCATCATAATAGCCCTGACTCAAAACGAAAGTGCCAAGCATTATGCGTCGCTTTACTTCCTTGCCAAAATAACTGCTGCGTGTTAAGTTTATTTGCTGATCAAGTTCTTTTGCTGATTGATGTGCACCGTATTTTAGTCCATCATATCTTGAAAGATTACTTGAAGCTTCGGCGGTTGTTAAAATATAATAGGCAGGTACAATATAATTGAGCAAATCAAAATCAATTGGCAAAATGGTTGTTCCGTTTTCACTTAAATGTTTAATAAACTTTTTTTGTTTCGCTGCTATTTCTGTATCAAGATTAGGATGATTAAATGTTGCAGGGAAATAGCCAATCTTATGTGTATTTTTATTTAAAGTATCATTCGTTTTTTTGTATTGAAAATTTGCATCAGTTATCGTGCTGTCATATTCATCTTTTCCTGAAATTACTTCAAGCGTTAGCGCAGCATCAGCAATATTTTTTGCTAAAATTCCAATTTGATCAAAAGAAGATGCATAGGCAATCAATCCAAAACGGGAAACTCTGCCATACGATGGTTTTAAACCGACTAATCCGCAAAAATCAGCAGGCTGCCGCACAGAACCTCCGGTATCGCTCCCTAAACTTATCATGCAAAGATTTGCCTGAACAGAAACTGCTGAGCCACCTGAAGACCCACCTGAAACCCTTGAGTTATCAATTGCATTTAATACTGTACCATAAGCAGAATTTTCATTACTGCTGCCCATAGCAAATTCATCGCAGTTTTGCCTGCCAATTATTATTGCATCTTCTTTAAGAAGTTTTTCAACAACAGTTGCATTATAAACAGATTGGAAATTTTCAAGAATGTGCGAGCCGGCAGATGTAATATGATTCTTATAGCATATTACATCTTTTAATCCAACTATTACACCATGTAATAATCCTTGCTCACCAGTACTTCGTTTAGCATCAAGAAAAGCAGCGCGCTCTAATGCTTCATCTTCATAAACTTCTAAGAAAGCATTAAGATGTTTATTATTTTTTATGTTTTGCACATAAAAACAAACAGTTTCAACACAAGAAGTTTTGCCGTTTAGCAATAAAGATTGATAGTCTTTGATAGAATGAAAACTCAACAAAGGCTATATTATAAAAGTGAGATAAAATTAAGGCTGTGTAGTTGTTGTAGTTGACTGCGGTTTATTGTTTGCAGTTTTTTGTGGCGTTTCGTTAATTCCATCTTCCAGTTCTTTACGCACATTATTTTTTGCATCATTAAATTCGCGAATCCCTTTGCCTAAGCCTTTCATAAATTCAGGAATCTTTCTTCCACCAAATAAAATTAATACAGCAAGGATAATTAAAACCCATTCGGAAATGCCAGGAGTACTCATAATAATTATTTAGAAAACAAAGGTATAATAAAAATTAATGCAGCTAAGAAATAATAGAGTTTGCAAAATATTTTGCAAAGCATTTACATTCTCTTTTCTTTTATTCTTGCGCTTTTGCCACTGCGGCTGCGCAAATAATATAATTTTGAGCGACGGACTTTCCCAACTTTATTCAACACAACTGATTCAACGTTTGGGGAGAAAAATGGAAATGCTCTTTCAACGCCAATTCCGTCAGATATTTTGCGTACTGTAAAGGTGGCTGTAGCGCCTGTACCCTGAATCTTTAAAACATCTCCACGAAAACCCTGAATGCGTTCTTTTCCGCCCTCAATAATTTTATAGTTAACTGTAACATTATCCCCTGCCTTAAATTTGGGATGCTGTTTTTTTATGGTAAGCTGCTCGTGTATAAATTGTGTTGCTGCATTCATAACCGCTATTTTTAAAGGACGGCAAAGGTAAATGCAACTAAAAGAAATTCCAAATAAAACTCAGGTGTTGTACTAATCAGGTACTGCAAGATGTAAATTATTCTTGTCAATTAGTTATCGGGCTATATTAATAGCTCTTTTTTCTCTGATTACAGTAATTTTAATTTGTCCGGGATACGTCATTTCGTTTTGTATTTTTTGAGCTATTTCAAAGCTTAGTTTATCACTGTCTGTATCTGTTATTTTTTCTGCTTCAACAATTACCCTTAATTCACGTCCTGCCTGTATAGCATAAGCTTTTTCAACGCCGTTATATCCCATTGCCAATGTTTCAAGGTCTTTTATGCGCTGAAGATATTGCTGCATTATTTCTCTGCGGGCACCCGGCCTCGCACCGCTAATTGCATCGCAACTTTGCACAATAGGAGATATGATATATTGCATTTCCATTTCATCATGGTGTGCACCAATAGCATTTATAACAGCAGGGTTTTCGCCATATTTTTCGGCAAGCTTAGCACCAAGTAATGCATGACTTAATTCTGTTTCTTCATCCGGAACTTTACCTATATCATGCAACAAACCGGCACGTTTCGCAAGTTTAGGGTTAAGTCCTAATTCAGCCGCCATTGTTGCACATAAGTTAGCAACTTCCCGGCTATGCATAAGTAAATTTTGACCATACGATGAACGAAATCTCATTTTTCCTACAATACGCACAAGTTCTTTATGCAAACCATGAATGCCAAGTTCAATCACGGTGCGTTCTCCTATTTCCATAACCTGTTCTTCCAGTTGCTTGCGTGTTTTATCTACAACTTCTTCAATACGGGCCGGATGTATTCTTCCATCGGCCACTAATCTTTGTAAACTCAAGCGGGCAATTTCGCGGCGCAACGGATCAAAAGAAGAAAGAACAATTGCTTCAGGCGTATCATCCACAATAAGGTCAACGCCAGTAGCTGCTTCTATTGTACGTATATTTCTTCCTTCTCTGCCAATTATCTGACCTTTAATTTCATCGCTTTCCAAATTGAAAATAGTAACAGTATTTTCAATGGTTTGCTCTGCAGCAGTTCTCTGAATAGATTGAATAATTATTTTACGTGCTTCCTTATTAGCTCTTTGACGGGCATCTTCAATTACTTCCTGCTGTAACTGAAGCGCCTGTGTTTGTGCCTCTTGTTTAAGGCTTTCTATTAACTGAGATTTTGCTTCTTCTGCTGTAAGACCTGCAATTTTTTCGAGCCGCTTTATGTGCTCTTCCTGATGCTTTTCGAGCTGTGTTCTTTTTTGAGAAACTACGTCAAGCTGGCGGTTGAGGTTTTCTTTTATAATTTCATTTTCCTTTATCTGACGTTCGAGAGAAGACTCTTTTTGATTAATGCTTATTTCTTTTTGTTTAATGCGATTTTCGCCATCATTCATCTTTCTGTTGCGTTCTAAAATCTCCTTATCAGACTCTGCTTTAAGCTGAACAAATTTTTCTTTAGCTTCTAAAATTCTTTCCTTTTTAAGAGTTTCTGCTTTCAATTGGGCTTCTGAGATTATTTGTTTTGACTGAATTTCAGCTTCTTCAACTTTCCTGTTTGTGTTTTTTGCAAAAATTATTTTTCCCAAACCCACTCCCGCTAGCAAAGCAATTACGGCGGTTATGATAATAATAATTATATCCATGAATTTAAAATTGAATTATTTAATATAAAGAATGTGCTTGCGAAGTTAACTATCGTCAGGCAGATTCTTTAAAGTGATTTCAGATTCAATTTTGGAAATATTTGTTTCAAATTGGGAAAAAATACAAAAATAAGAAAAATGTAATCAATTGAAAATTAAATACTTAATAACCTAAATACCTGCTGGCATTTATTTTGGCATTAGTGTTATACCCGTTTTTACTCCGTCCCAAAAGAAAACTTAAATCAATCAAAAGATGAAAAAGTTTTTAGTAATCATTTTAGCGGGTATTAGCTTAGTTTCTTGTACAAAAAAAGTTTCAGCCCCAGGGGCCGCAGACCAAAACGCTTTTTTTCAGGATGCCAATGTAAATGTTGAAACTATGAAAGCTGTGCCAACAGCAAGTAATACCATAACGATTAATTTCTCTACTGCTTTTGAAAATAACATCAGCCGTATAGAATTAATGAGCAGCGCAACAGCAAGTACTTTTTGTACAACCCAGGCTTTTGATATTTCAGGAAATTCTTCTGTAAAAAAGGATTATTCTTTTACAGATGCAAAACTGAAAGGAAGTACTATGTATTATCTGTTGCGTTTTAAAGACAGCAATGGTAACTGGACTTATTCACCTTATTTAACCGTAAAGGTTAATTGATTTTTCGGGGGCTTTTTCAGAATAGCTCTGTTCATTTTTGAACGGAGCTTTTTTATGTTACAACGTATCTGTAATCATTTGCTGTAAATTTTTCAACTTCAGAGAAATCTCTTTGAAGTCTTCGTTTGCAAGAGCAGCGAGAGGTTGCTCGGTTGCCAGCCATATTAAAACCATTGCTATATAATCCTGCATATCTTTTCCGGCAAAACTTGTTTTAAATTCTATAAGCTTGCTGTTAATAATCTTTACAGTTTTCCGCAAATTTTCTTCATCTTCTGGTTTCACCTTTAAGCGATAATTTCTATCGCCCACCAAAATATTTACAGGTATAAATTCTTCCATATTTTATGCATTCAGTAAAGCCAGACATTTTTCAATGTCTTTTAAATAAATATCAATTTTTGATTGCAGAATTTGTTTGTCTTCTGCATTATAAAAGGATGTAATATTATTTGTAGCTAATTTTTCTTCTGAGGTTTCAATTAATTTTTCTTTTTCTGAAAGCTGTTTATTTATTTCATCATTTATTTTTTTTAAATGATCATTTTCTTTTTTCAGAGCATTGTATTTTTTTAAAAGAGTTTGCAACGAAAGTTGCAATTCTTTTATGTTATCATGCAGATTTTCCATTACTGTAAAATTAAATTAAATCAATGCCGAATTTCTGCTTTAAAATCTGTAATAAGTTTGTTTGTAATCGCTTTCATTCCAGCTTCTAATTCGGCATCAGTAAGCGTTCTTTCTGTATTTATAAACCTGAAATTTATTGCAAATGATTTTTTATCACTACCAATTTTATCACCTTCATAAATATCAAACAAATTAAAATCCTGCAGAAACTTTATATTCATCTGTTTTACAGCATAGGCAACTTTTCCATATTCTATGGCTTTATCCATTACAATTGATAAATCTCTTTCTGCTATTGGAAATTGAGGAATCTCTTCATATAATATTTCTTCTTTTAAAGATGCTTTTGTAATATTTTCAACATCAAGTTCAACATAAATTACCGCTTGTTTTATTCCGAATTTTTGTAACAGATTATCATTTACCTGTAACACTTTTCCTAATGCAATTTTATTTTTTAATATAGACTGAAAAGTGCCTGCTTCTGATAATTGCGGAGCTTCTGAAATAAAATTTTTGATATTGATGTTTTCAAGCAAAGAGTTTGCAATTCCCTTTGCGGTAAAAAAATCTGCATCTGTATTTTGTTGCTTCCAGTTTGTATTTTGTTTTTTACCTGTTATCCAAAAACAAATTTTTTCTTTTTCCTCATATTGATCTTGTCCGCGTTTATATATTTTACCCAATTCAAAAAAACGCAGGTTATTGTTTTTTCGGTTAATATTATAAGCAAGAATTTCCAAACCTGTTTCAAGCATTGAGGGACGCAGTATATCAAGATCGGCACTTAAATTATTTAGTAATCTTACAACATCAACTAAACTATTTTGAGAATAATTTTTACTATTAGCTATTGAGTTAGTAACAATCTCATTAAAGCCAAGCCCGGCAAGCATTTGAGATACTTTTTCTTTTAATTGCTGATATAAAATATTTTCCTGAACAGCAGGGGAAATAGTAATGTATGATGGAATGTCTATATTATTAAGCCCGTCAATTCTAATAATTTCTTCAACAATATCTGCGGGTAAAGTAATATCAGCCTTACTCAACGGTACAGAAAGTTTTATCTCATTATCATCTTCATATAAAATGTCAAATTCCAATGCCGTTAAGATATTTTTTACTGCAGACGGCTCATATTTTTTTCCGCTTAATTTTTTTAGATAATTATATTTTAAACTCACCTGTTTCTTTTCAACAAGCGATGGATAAACATCAATTATATCTCCGCTAATTTTACCGCCTGCAATTTCCTGAATAAGCAAAGCAGCTCTTATTGCAGATGTAACAGTTCCTGAAATATCAACACCTTTTTCAAATCGTATGGCAGCCTCTGTTCTTAAGCCATGTTTTAAAGATGTTGCTCTTATTGAAGCAGGACTAAACCATGCACTTTCCAGAAAAATATTTTTTGTTTCTTTAGTAACGCCGCTATGCATTCCTCCAAAAACGCCGGCAATACAAACCGGCTCGTCACTGTTGCATATCATTAAGTCGGCACTGCTTAATTTTCTTTCAACTTCATCAAGTGTTTTAAATAGTGTTCCTTCATTAAGATTTTTAATAACTACTTTTTTTGAGGTCAGCGCAGCTGCATCAAATGCATGAAGTGGTTGTCCTGTTTCATGCAAAACAAAATTTGTTATATCAACAATATTATTGATTGGCCGCTGACCAATTGCTTTTAAAAAATTCTGCAACCAGGCTGGAGATTCTTCAACTTTAATATCATCTATAACAATTCCTGAATATCGTTTGCAGTCTTTTATATTTTCAATAACTACTTCAAATTCATTTTTGCCAATATTTATTTTTGGTTCAACTGCAAACGGCAGTATTGGTTTTGCAATTTTATTTTGATGATGAGATAACCATGCACAAACATCTTTAGCAACACCAATATGGCTCATAGCATCCATGCGGTTCGGCGTTAAACCAATTTCATATATCCAATCAGCATACGCATCAAACAGATCGGCAACAGCAGTTCCTTTTTTTGTATCATAAGGCAAAACCAAAATACCATCATGATTATTACTTAAGCCAATTTCATCTTCTGCGCATATCATTCCAAAACTTTCAATGCCTCTTATTTTTGCAACTTTCATTGTAACTGAGTTGCTATTGAATGGATGAATTGCAGTACCCACAGGCGCTACAATAACTTTTTGCCCTGTTGCTACATTTGGTGCGCCGCAAACAATTTGCAATGGTTCATCAATATTAATATCAACCTTAGTTAATTTAAGTTTATCAGCATTTGGATGTTGTTCTACACTTATTACTTCACCAACTATCAGATCTTTTAATCCGCCTTTAAAATTTTCAAAAAATTCCAACGATTCTACTTCAAGCCCAATGGAAGTTAATATTTCAGATAATTTCTCAGGTTCAATCTTTTCAGGCAGATATTTGTTCAGCCAGTTATACGATATCTTCATATATTACAGTTACTGCAAAAATATAGTTTAGAACGGAAGCATATTTAATATCATAAAACTTGCAGCCGCAGTTACACAATTTTTTTTAAAGCAACCTTCATTCTAAAAAAAATGTTTATGCACCGGGTTATGTTGATATCTGTGCGCATCTGTTTTAAAACTTTTTGTTTTTGTTGAAAAGCTATAAGAATATAGGGAATAACATCGTTTTAATGTTTACAACGCGTGGAATTTTAATGAATAACTTTTAATTAAATAAAATTTTTTGATGCCATTAATTACGCCTTAATTCGTTGCCCCGTTTCAAGATAACAATAAGAAAACATTGAACTAACAATTTCTTAACCTGATGCGGCAACTTACCAACTCATTAAATTATTTATAGAAAAATGGAGATTGTAAACCAAAATAAAGACAGGAGAAAAGGCAGAAAACCTTCCATTGATTTAAGTACAATGGTATATGGCAAACTACCACCACAGGCAAGAGACCTGGAAGAAGCCGTGCTTGGTGCCGTAATGCTTGAAAAAAGTGCATTTGATACCGTGATTGAAATATTAAAACCTGAATGTTTTTATACCGATGCAAACCAGCGCATATTCAGGGCTTTTCAAAGCCTGACACAGCAAAACCTGCCAATTGATATGCTTACTGTTGTTGAAGAATTAAAAACAAAAGAAGAGCTTGAAGAAGTTGGCGGTCCTTATTACATTACCAAACTTACCAATGCTGTTGTTTCTACTGCAAACATTGAAGCACATTCACGCATCATTCTCCAAAAATTTATTCAAAGAGAATTAATACGCATCAGCGGTGAAATAATTGGCGATGCTTATGAAGACAGCACTGACGTTTTTGATTTGCTTGATGAAAGCGAAACCAAAATGTTTAACATCACTCATAATTACCTTAAAAAAAATTACGAAGATATTGGCAATGCATTGGCAAAAGCTATAAACCGCATTGATGAAATGCGCGTTAGCAAAGACGATATTTCCGGTGTACCCAGTGGTTTTAAAAGCCTTGACAGAGTTACGTATGGCTGGCAACCAACTGACCTTATCATACTTGCTGCAAGACCTTCAGTTGGTAAAACGGCACTTGCATTAAACCTTGCCCGCAATGCTGCATTAAATCCTATAAAGAAAACACCTGTTGCTTTTTTCTCGCTTGAAATGAGCGCTTCGCAATTAGTGCAACGCATACTTTCTGCAGAAAGTGAAATTGCACTTGAACAAATTGCGCGCGGCAAACTTGAAGATTATGAGTACCAGCAACTGCATACAAAAGGTATTAAAAAATTAGAGCAGGCACCCATTTTTATTGATGATACTGCGGCGTTAAATATTTTTGAATTTCGTGCAAAAGCAAGACGTTTAGTAAACAAACATAATGTTGGTTTAATAATTATAGATTACCTGCAATTAATGAGCGGCGTAAGCGACCGGGGGTCAAACCGCGAGCAGGAGATAAGCAATATTTCCCGAAATCTGAAAGCGCTTGCAAAAGAATTAAACATTCCTATAATTGCATTAAGCCAGTTAAGCCGTGCTGTAGAAACACGTAAAGAAAGTAAGATGCCGCAGTTAAGTGATCTGCGTGAATCGGGAGCAATTGAACAGGATGCAGATATGGTAATATTTATTTATCGCCCCGAATATTATGAAAATTATTCCAACGAAAATGGAGAAAGCACCCGTGGCGAAACGCATATAAAAATTGCAAAACATCGCAATGGTTCACTTGAAAATATAAAACTGCGCGCCTTATTGCATATACAAAAATTTGAAGAATGGGATGGTGATACCAGCGCATTGCCTGCAGGCGGAAAATGGAAACCGGTTACGCCTGAACCTCCGCAAAATAGTAGTGAGGATAATGCACGCTTATTCATTCAAAAAGGCAGCCGCATGAATGATGATAAATTTGATGAAAGCGATGAGGAGGAAAATCCTTTTTAAATTATAAAAAATATTTATTGCAATAAACGAAGCTTTATAAATTCTTTTTTAATGCTTCAGCTAATGCAAATGTTGTATAAAATACATGCATGTGTAAAAAGAATAAATTAAATTCTGAGAAGCAGTTGATGCTTGTTTAAATTTTTTCCTGATTAAATTTTAACAGGCAAAACTCAATTCAGGTTTACAGAAAAGGTAACTGATGTGCCCTGGTTAGGATAGGAAGTTATATCAAACGCTTCTTCAAGCTTGGTAAACATTTCTCTGCTGAAGAGCAAGCCCAAACCTGTACCTTTTTCATTAGCGGTTCCGCGTGTAGAAATATGTTCTTTATTATTCAGTTTCTCAATTGTTTCAGGTTGCATGCCTTTGCCTTCATCTTTTATAGAGATATATGCTTTGCCATTAAAAAACATCTGGCTTATATAAATATTTTTACCAGGTTCAGTAAACTTAACTGCATTTGAAAAAAGATTTCTAAACACAGCCGATATAATTTCTTTATCGGTTGAAACTTCTAAATGCTGCGGCATATAATTATGCAGTGTAATATTTTTTGTAACAAGATTATTGCGGTACATTAATATCACATCTTTCAATGTTTCGCTAATATCAAATTTCTGTTTATTTACTTTTATTTCAACCAATTGTTCTCTCGCCCACAGCAGCATATTATCCAGCATGCCTCTTAAATTAAATACATCAGCTTCAAGCGCGGCGCTTATCTTTTGAAACTCTTCGGGGCTGATAATATTTTCTCTTGTTAAGCTAAGTGTGTTTTGCAAATTAGCCAGCGGAGAGCGAATATCATGCGCTATCATTGGTATAAGCTTATCTTTTATCGCATTTGTTTTTTGCAGGGTGCTATATTTATCCTGGATTTCTTTTTGTTCTTTTTGCAGTTCAATATTTTTTTGCTGAATTTCATGCAAGCGCTTTTCAATATCTCTCATTCTTTCTTCATATTCTTCTTTATCCGGGTTTGAAATTTTTGAATTTTTCCCTTTTCGCAAATAAAGAATTAGAAACAAAATTGCGCTTAATAAAAGAATACCTGCAGCAATAATAAGCATCGTAACTTTTTTACCCTGCTGCGTTAGTTCATCTATTAAAAAAGTGCTTTGATTATTCTGCACATCCAATATTGATTGTTCTGCCTGCTTGCGTGCAAGCAAACCATATTCCAGATAGTTCCAGTTATTTTTAAGCAGTGCAAATGATACTGTTTTATCTGCCCAATACAATGAAGAATCAGTATTTACATGAAGATAATATTGTGCTAAATGCGTGTATCTTTCTACAAGCTGAGAGTCATTTATGCCTGTTGTATTTGCATATTGCACAGGCAAAGAATTATCCGGCGCTGTTTGCTGAGCGGATACGGTAAAAACGGTAAGGGTTGTTAAAATAACAACCACAAAAAAGGGTACGTATTTCAAAACCAATAAACTTTTAAACTTAATTCTTCAACTTCATCCCCATCCAAGCCATTATTCCGGCGCCAGATTCCAATGCGTTTTCATCAACATTAAATCTGCTCGTGTGCACATTATACACAATACCTTTCTCTTCATTTCTTACGCCAAGCCTGAAAAAACATGCAGGCAGTTTTTGTGCATAAAATCCAAAATCTTCTGCGCCCATTCTCAATTCTGTTTCTTCAATATTATTATCACCAAAATATTCTTTTGCAAGTACTGTTGCATTTTCTGTTATATGCGCATCATTATACACCGCAGGGTAACCAACATCAATCTTAATCTCTGCTTCAGCACCCATTGCTGCAGCAATATCAACAACCTGTTTTTCTATAAGCTTATGCGCTTTATACCGCCAATCTTCATCCATAGCGCGAAAAGTGCCCATCAGCTTCACTTCTGCAGGTATCACATTGGTTGTATAACCGCCATTGAAACTGCATATAGAAAGTACAGAAGGTGTAAACGGATTATTATTACGGCTGATAATTTGCTGAAGGCTTACAATAATTTGCGAAGCGATCAATATAGTATCAGCAGTTAAATGCGGTGCTGCCGCATGACCGCCTTTACCTTTAATTGTAATAAAAATTTCATCTGCACTCGCCATAACTAATCCTTTTCTGAAACTTAATTTTCCTGCCGGCAAACCAGGGTGCACATGCATGGCCACTATTGCTTCCGGCTTTGGATTTTCCAATACCCCATCTTTTATCATCAGGCTTGCACCACCCGGGTTTCTTTCTTCACCCGGTTGAAAGATCAGCTTCACTGTACCCTGCCATTCATGCTGCATATCTTTCAAAATTCTTGCAGCGCCCAGCAAACAGGTTGTATGCACATCATGCCCGCAGGCATGCATGATACCTTCATTCTTTGATTTATATTCCACATCATTTTCTTCTGTAATTGGCAATGCATCCATATCTGCACGCAATGCAATTATTTTGTATGATGGGTTTTCTCCTTCAATGATCGCCTCTATACCTGTACCGGCAGTATTTTTAAACGGTATATTCCATTCGCTTAATTTTTCACCAATAAAACGGCACGTTTCAAATTCTTTAAAGCTTAATTCAGGATGCTCATGCAAATGATGGCGGATAGAAATAAGCAGTGGCACATATTGTTTGGTAATCTCTTTCAGTTTTTCTGGTATCACCATATAACCGTATTATTAAAAATCGTCAGTTTTTGGTATATATTCAATTAAATCTTGCACTACATAAGCAGGCTGCGATATAAGCAAACTTAAACCCTTTTTAAATCCTTCAGCATCATTTCTATTCACAAAATTTCCAATGCGCACTTTAAAGTATGGCGATTGATATAAAACATAAGCTTTCTCATCAGGAAAATTTTCAAGTAATAATGCTTTTGTTTTAAAAGCTTCATCACGGCTGCGTGTGTTTAATACCTGCAATCTGTAGCCTTTAAACAAGCCATCTGCTGTCATTCTTGACGTAATCTTATTAATGGCTGCCTGCTTTACTGTAAGTACATCAAGCCTTGCATCTTTATGCACAATAATCGTATCTGCAGCAGATGTATAATAAAATGCTGCACACATTATGCATGTTGTAATAAGAAAGCGTTTCATTTATTTTTTATTGCGGTAAGTAAGCAACAAACTTCCCGCCAAAACTTATAGCGGCAAAATAATTAAAATAAATTTTATAGACGATTAATCTTTTAAGTTTTCTGAAACAATTTGTACACTGCTGCTGCAACCAAGCCTTGTAGCGCCTGCTTCAATAAGCTCTTTAGCAAATAAATATGTTTTTATGCCGCCCGAAGCTTTTATCTGTATTTGTTTGGGTAAATGATTGCGCATAAGTTGAACTGCATGCACTGAAGCGCCTTTTTCTGCATAGCCTGTAGAAGTTTTAAGAAAATCAACATTTGCAGCGGCATATAATTCACAGCAGCGAATAATTTCTTCATCAGTTAAAACACCGCTTTCTATAATCACTTTAATTACCTTATTATTTTGTTTTACAACAGCCATTATATGGTTGATTTCATTAGCCAGGTATTGCCAGTCATTATTTTTTAGTGCTATAAGATTGATAACAACATCCAATTCATCAGCGCCATCAATCACGGCAAGAATTATCTCTGCAATTTTTGCTTCCGTTGCCGAATATCCAAAAGGAAAACCAATAACAGTTGCTGTTTTAACTGCTGTGTTTTCCAATTGTTTTTTTGCAACTTTAATCATAGGCGGCGGTACACATACTGCAGCAAAATTATATTGCAGCGCTTCATCGCATAGCCGCTTAATATCTTCAATTAAAGCAGTTGGTTTTAATAAAGTATGATCAATATATTTGTTGATTTGCATGATATATTTTTAATGTGCCTTAAAAATCCACCGCCTTTGGCGGTGGTAGTGTACTCGGGGCT
>JBDTLW010000004.1:0-17056 GCA_039934575.1 Parafilimonas sp.
ATTTTGTAGGTCAGCCGGATACATACTTGGGAACGTATTGGTACACCGGCAGCGGTGATAATGGCGGGGTTCATTATAATAGCGGGGTAGGAAATTTCATGTTTTATCTTTTGGTTACAGGTGGCAGCGGCACAAATGACAATGGTGATTCTTACACCGTTTCAGGTATTGGCCTTAGTGAAGCAGACCAGATTTTATACCGTACCAATACAACTTATCTTGTACCAACTTCGCAATATGCTGACTGGCGTACTGCCTGCATTAATGCAGCCGTAGATCTGTATGGTGCATCTTCTAATGAAGTAAACCAGGTAGAAAATGCATGGCATGCAGTAGGTATAGGCGCTGCAGCAGGTACTTGTGAAACGCCGGCAGGTATTACAGCCGAATCTCATACGAGTACAAGTGCAATTTTAAGCTGGGGTGCAGTAAGCGGCGCAACAAGCTATAAGCTTAGTTATATGAAAACTACTGCTTCAGGATGGACAATAGTTAGCCCGCGCCATGTGCCTTATACTTTATCAGGTCTTAGCGCTAACACAAAATACAAATTTAAAGTTCAAAGTATTTGTTCAGGAGGTTTAAGAAGCGCATATAGTGCTGTTAATACATTTAAAACATTACATAATGGACAAGTTGAATATTGCTCAATACTGGGCAGTACCGGCTTTGAATATATAGACAATGTAACAATAGGCGCTTTAAGCAATACAAGTGGTAATGACGGAGGCTATGGTGATTATACCAGCCTGGTTAAAAATCTTACTGCCGGAAGCCAGGTAAAAATTTCACTTACTCCTGGCTTTACCAGTTCAGCTTATAATGAATACTTTACAGTGTATATAGATTATAACCAAAATGGAGTGTTCACTGATCCCGGCGAAAAAGTAATGGCCAAGAATGGCTCAGCCCAGGTTTGGAAAAAAATTACAGTACCGGCCAATGCTGCTAATGGAAATACACTCATGAGAGTTATAATGCAATATAATAGCGAATTTTCCGGAAGCTGCGGAAGCTCTTTTGATGGTGAGGCAGAAGATTATACCGTAAATATTACAGGCGGCACTTTTGCAGGTGCTACTGCTGTAAGCGATGTACAGGCTGGGTCTTTAAATAATCTTATGGTTACACCAAACCCTGTAAAAGGATCTTCTGCAAGTATTGTATTACAGGCAACAAAAACAGCACCTGTAAATATTAATATCACAGATCTTTCAGGAAGAGTTTTAAGAACAGAAACCATAAGCAATGTAATTGCAGGTAAGAATAATTATCCTTTGCACAATATTAATTTAATGCCGGGCACATATATGATCATTGCTGTACAAAGCAATGCCATTATTGCACGCACACAGTTTATTGTAGCCAAATAGGTTTTACATTTTTTAATTAAAAAAAGCTGCTTCAAAACCTGAAGCAGCTTTTTTATTTTATGCAATGCTTAATCAAATTATTTTTGCGCGCTATGCGCATTGCAGTTATTGAACATTCCCAGTCAGGCGATTATGCTGAATATATTTTTTCACTTATTGATGAAAAAGCAAAGCAGAGTAATTATCAGTTAAAAACATGGAGCAGTTCAGTGCCTGCATTTCAGCAGCAGGTGGCAGAAGATGCTGTTATTTATATTTATCTTGAAACCAATTCTGCGTTTATTTTACGCTGGTTGTATAGAGTAAAAATCCCATCAATACTAAGAAAAACAAAAGCAGATATTGTTATTGATCTGAATGGAATTGCTTCAGACAAAATAAAAATTCCTCAACTCATTACCGCAGATCAGTTTCTTTTTAATAATGAGGTAAAACAATTGAGCGGTATAGAAAGGTTTGCTTTAAAAAATCTTCAGCAGTCTCAGCAAATCGCAAAAAATATTTTAGTGTATTCAAAAGAAAAACTGAAAGATGCAAAAATGCAGAAAGATGCTTTGCAGTTAATTCCTTTTTCTGCACCTGACAGTTTTAAAACGTATGAATGGCATGACAAGATCATGGTGAAGGCGCTGCATGCAGAGAATAAAGAATATTTTGTTGCAGTAGTAGAAGATAACAATGTGAATGACTTTGTATTGCTGATGCATGCATTTTCAAAATTTAAAAAATGGCAGCAAAGCAGTATGCAGTTGCTTATACTTGCCAAGTATGAGTTTTTAGGTGAAGCAATTACAGAAAAACACAAGACATATAAGCACCGCGATGATGTGCGCTTAATAGAAGATCTGGAAGAAAAACAAATTGCAGCTATTATTGCCTCTGCACATTCTTTCATTCATATTGCAGATGCTGCCCCGAACCTGCTTATTTTATCAATTGCACTTAAATGCTCACTGCCCATCATTTCTTTTAAAGATGATGATGTACATGAATATGCCGGCAATGCTGTTTTATATTGCAAGGCAAAAAATGCAGACGCGCTTGGTGATGCCATAATACAATTATATAAGAATGAAAATATGCATGCACAATTAAAAGAAGAAGCCGGTAAGCAGTCTGCAATCTTAAACAGAAAAAATTGTGAAGATGCATTATGGAACCTGCTTCAGTCTGCAACACATGTGTAACAAACTAAATTTATAATCAAAAAATATATGGAACAATCAACTATAACCATCAAGGTTAAATTAGATAAAGAAAAAATTCCGCAGCAGATAGAATGGAATGCAACCGGAACCACTACAGCACATACGCAAGAGGCAAAAGGCATGATGCTTGCATTTTGGGATGGCGAAGAAAAAACGGCCCTGCGTATTGACTTATGGACAAAGGATATGATGATAGATGAAATGGCTGATTTTTTTTATCAAACACTGATGACCATGGCAGATACCTATAACCGTGCAACACGCTACCAGGAGCTTACAGATGAAATGAAAGAATTTGCAAAAACATTTTATCAAAAATTCAGAGATAAGCAATTAAAAGAAAAATAGACGCAGCAGTTGGAAATTCTTTCCGACTTTCGACTATACTTTTAAAAAAATAATTATGAATCTTGAACAAAAAGTAATGGCTGAAATGAAGGAAGCCATGAAAGCAAAAGATGAAGCAGGTTTGCGTGCCATAAAAGCAGAAATTATTAAAGCCAAAACAGAGCCGGGGGCTAATGGAGAAGTTTCAGAAGAAACAGCAAATAAAATGCTGCAAAAAATGCTGAAGCAGCGCAAAGATTCTCTTGAAATTTTCCGCACACAAAACCGCGATGATCTTGCAAAGAAAGAAGAAGAAGAAATTTTAATTATAGAAAAATATCTTCCCGCGCAAATAAGCGAAGCTGCATTAAAAGAAGAGGTTAAAAAAATAATTGAACAAGTTGGCGCATCATCGCCCGCAGATATGGGAAAGGTAATGGGCGCAGCTACCAAACAGCTTGCAGGTAAGGCTGATGGAAAAGCTATTTCATCTGCCGTAAAAGAATTGCTTGCAAATAAGTGATACAAGAAAACCATTATTATTTCGTTTGCAGTAATAAATACAATTTGTAAGTTCTAAAGTAGTTGATGAACTTTCTTTCGGACTTTCCAACTTTCTGTCTTTAATCTAATCAATGATAATAGATATCATTTTTTTTGTACTGCTTGCTCTTGCTATAATAAAAGGAATTAGCCGCGGCTTAATAGTGGCTATATTTTCTTTTTTTGCCATTATAATTGGTGTAGCTGCTGCTATGAAACTTTCTTATATAGTTGCAAACTGGCTGCAGTTATCATTTAATACAAGCGGGCGATGGTTGCCAATAGTATCTTTTATAATTGTATTGATAGCCGTAATTTTTTTGGTACGGTGGATTGCAAATCTTATTCAGAAAGCAATTAATATAGTTATGCTTGGCTGGCTGAATAAATTGGGCGGTATTATTTTGTATAGCTTTGTTTATCTTTTTGTTTATAGTATTTTTCTTTTTTATTTAACGCAAATGAATTTTATAAAACAGGAAACAATTTCAGCTTCATATACATATTCTTTAATTGAACCTTTTGGCTCAAAAGCCATTAACCTGCTTGGAAGCATCATTCCTGTTTTTAAAAATATATTTCTTCAGTTATCAGATTTTTTTGAAAAGATAGCTGTTAGTAATGCCGCTGCTGTTTAATATTTACTGTAATAAATTAAATAATATTATTTTAGCAGTAATACAGTTTAATGATGTTATAGCTTTGCAATACCTGAATAAATAAAAATGCAGTACGAAATTAAAAATTTAGATAAGTTTAAATTTGTTGAAGAGGGCGAAGGTGAGCCGCTTATTTTATTGCATGGATTGTTTGGCGCACTTAGCAATTTTGAACCCCTGATTGAATACTTCAGACGTACGCACAAAGTTATTGTTCCTATGTTGCCTATGTTTGATCTTGATCTTCTGCATACATCTGTAAGTGGTTTCGCAAAATATATTCATAAGTTTATTGAGAAGAAAGAATATGCCGATTATCATTTGTTGGGTAATTCTTTAGGTGGTCATATTGCATTGGTGCATATTTTAAAACATCCTGAAAAAGTAAAGTCGCTTATTTTAACGGGAAGTTCAGGTCTATACGAAAGCGGTATGGGCGATTCATATCCCCGCCGTGGAGATTATGAGTATATAAAGAAAAAAACTGAAGTTACATTTTACGATCCGGCAACGGCAACACCTGCACTTATTGATGAAGTATATGAAATTTGCAATAACCGTTTACAATTGGTGCGCATTTTAGCGCTTGCAAAAAGTGCAATACGCAATAATCTTGGTGAAGAATTAGGGCAGATAAAACAATCTACTTTATTGGTATGGGGAAACCAGGATACAGTAACGCCACCTTTTGTAGCTGAAGAATTTAATAAACTTATCCCAAATAGTGAATTAAAATTTATTGATAAATGCGGGCACGCACCTATGATGGAGCAACCTGCAGAATTCAACCGCGTGCTTGAAGAGTTTCTTGCAAAAATTAAGAGGTCTGCTGCATCTTTGGCTTAATGTTTTTTGTCTTAATTAAAAGCAGTGAAGAATATTAATGTTAGTATCTGAAATTATACAATCATCTTTTCCTGTTCTGCATTATACAGATAGTGTTGAAACTGCAATAGAATTATTGCAGCAAAACAATATTGAGCATCTTGCTGTAATTAATAACGATACTTATGAAGGATTGTTAAGTATGGATGAATTGTTATCTGCAGAAAATACAGATAACATAAGTATGCTCTCAGATAAATTCATGCATATAAGCATTATAAATACCCAGCATTTCTTAACTGCTTTAAAACTTATTACTGAATTTGGCATTACCGCTTTGCCTGTGCTTACTAACAATGGTGAGTATCTCGGCATAGTAACAGAAAAAATACTGGTACAATGCTTAGGCAGCTTTTTAAGCACTGATGTACCCGGCGGCATTTTTGTTTTAGAAATGCAAAAACAAAAATTTTCAATTGGCGAAATTTGCCGGCTTGTAGAAACCAATGATGCTTTCGTAACACAAATAAACACATATACAGAACAGCTTTCCGGTTTGCTGATAGTAACATTTAAGATTAATAAAACTGAGATTTCTGATATACTTGCCACACTGCAGCGATATGATTACACCATAAGACATTATTTTGGTGAAGAGTTTTATGAAAACGGACTTAAAGAAAATTTTGAGAACCTGATGGCATACCTCAACGTATAGATATATACTTCAAATATGCGTTGTTAAAAAAAATTAATCTTAAAATCATCTTGGTTGCCATACCCTATTTTTACCGTTTTTATAAGCCAGGTTTTTCTGCAATGAAATTTTCCCGTTTCTTTTTAATACTGTTTTTGGTTGTGATGCTTAACGCTCTTGCTGTTGGGCAATCTGATTCATTACATTATAAGATACTTTCCGATACAACTGTAAAAGATACCGTTCCATCTTCATTATTTATTGCCAGCATTTCAATTTATGGAAATAAAAAAACAAAATCATTTATAATAGAAAGAGAAATACCTTTTAAACAGGGAGATTATATAGCATCTGCTGATCTTGCTAAAGATCTTGAAGTAGCAAAAGAGCAGCTTATTAATACAAGTTTATTTTTAGATGTTTCTGTGTATGTTGAAAACCGGTATGGGCAATTTGTTTTTATAAGTGTATTTGTAAAAGAACGTTGGTATATTTTTCCGCTGCCTTACTTCCGGTATATTGACCCCAACTTTAATACATGGTGGGTAACGTATGATCATAGTTTAAAACGAACCAATTATGGCGTAAAATTTTTACATGCAAATATATCGGGCAGAAACGATAAATTAACCACCTGGTTAATTACCGGATATTCACGCCAGGTGGCTATAAAATATGAACGCCCTTATTTTGATAAACATTTAAAAAATGGCTACAGCACATATATCAGTTACAGCAATCAGCGCGAACTTAACTATGCTACCAACTTAAGCAAGCAACAATTTTTCAGACCCGACAGTCTTTTTTTTGTAAGACGAACCATTAAAGCAGAGGTAAATTATATTTACAGACCAGGCTTGCGGGTACGACATATTTTTAAGGCAGGATACATTTATGAAAATATTGCCGATACAATTCATAGCCTTAACCCAAATTATTTTTCGGGTGGCCGTAAACGTGAATCTTTTCCATACATAGGTTATACGCTGCGATATACCAACGCAGATTATAATCCATACCCTACCAGGGGCTTTTTATCTGAAACAAGCATTTTGCACAGAGGGGTTAGTTCAGCTATGAATTTAACGCAGTTAACAACTATTAATTCTTATACAATTCCCCTCTTACCAAAAACACAAATACAATTTAAAGAAGGCGCTGTATTAAATCTCCCGTTCAACCAACCGTTTTACAATAAAACCATGTTTGGTTACGGAGGTATTTTTATGCGTGGGTATGAATATTATGTTATTGATGGAGATGCAGGCATAATTGGCAGAGGTACATTGCAGCATGAGCTGTTTAATTTTTCAAGAAAAATGAGCGCAGATACAAAAAAGGAAATGATAGTTCCTTTCAGGTTTTATGGAAAAATATATGGAGATGCAGGCTATGCATATAATAAAGATGCAGGCAATAGTTTGCTTAATAATAAATTGCTGCACAGTTGGGGTTTGGGGTTTGATATGATTACAGCTTATGACCTGGTATTTAAGTTTGAATATTCGTTTAACCAGTTAGGCGGCCACGGATTGTTTATTCATATAACCTCAGATTTTTAATATATCAGCAACTGCAAAAATTTTACATGTTATCTTTATTTAATTCAACGCCTGAAAAGCACTATAAAATAAAAAATATTTTAAATGAAAGTAGCTATTTATAGCCGCGGTAATGATCAGGATTTAAAAGTAGAGCTGGAAGAACTTGTATCAAAGCTTTGTAATAATAATATTGAAGTACTATTACATTTTTCTTTATCAAGATTTATTAAAGCAGAAGACAACAAGCGTATAAGTTTTTTTTCTGGTCATGAAGAATTAAATAATACAGTTGATTTTTTAATAAGCCTTGGCGGCGATGGAACTATTCTGGATACCATAACATTGGTACGCAATAAAAATATTCCTATTCTTGGCATTAATTATGGGAGGCTTGGTTTTTTAGCAGGCATCAGCAAAGATGAAATGGGGCTTGCTGTAGATGCTTTGATAAATACAAGATATGTTATTGATAAAAGATCGCTCATTCATCTTGATGCAAACATTGAATTATTCGGCGATACTCCATTTGGCTTAAATGAATTTTCAATTCATAAGCGAGATATTTCTCCTATGATAAAGATCAACACATATTTAAATGGTGAATTTTTAAATACATATTGGTGCGATGGTTTAATTGTGGCAACACCAACCGGTTCTACGGGTTACAATATGAGTTGTAATGGGCCTATTGTTTTTCCTGAAGCCGGAAGTTTTGTAATTACGCCGGTTGCACCGCACAACCTTAATGTACGGCCAATTGTTATTCCTGATTCTTATATTATTTCATTTGAAGTGGAAAGCAGAAGTGATGAATATATTTGTGCTATGGATGCACGGCGTGAGATTGTACATAAAGATGTGCAGCTTGCAGTAAAAAAAGAAGAATTTTCTATAAGCCTGGTACGGCTGAATGAAAACAATTTTCTTTCTACTTTGCATACTAAATTAACGTGGGGGCTTGATAAAAGAAATTAGCTTATCTATTATCAGTTAATCAACACAAGAAATTATTTTGTTTTTCGTTATACAAACAATCTTAAGGCATAATGAAATTAAATAGGTTTTTACTTTTTATTTGTTTACTCTGCAGCAGCTTTGCTTACGGGCAATCACAATTATATGACAGCTATAAAAACGAAGGTGAGTTTGGTGTAGCTATTGGTGGTGCTCATTATTTTGGAGATCTTAATACCAGCGCTTCATTAAGCCGGCCTAAATTTTCAGGCGGTATATATTTTATAAAACAATTTAATAATTATATAGGCTTACGCGTATCAGGCGATTATGCTTTTTTAGCTTATAGTGATGTGTATAGCAAAAATCAAACACAACAAAGACGCAACCTTAGTTTCAATACAAATATTTGGGAACTTTCTTTAAGCGGTTATTTTAATTTTTTCAGATTTATTCCAGGTGTTGAAGGCTATAAATTCACACCATATCTTTCTTTAGGTGCAGGTGTTTTTTCTTATGATCCCTATGCATATTTACAAGGAAGCAAATATTATTTAAGACCACTTGGTACAGAAGGTCAAAATGTAGATTCTGCAAAAAAGCAATATGGCGATATGGCCATTTGCATTCCATTTACCGTGGGGGTAAAATACAGCATTAATGAAAACATGAATGTATTTGCTGAAATCGGCTATCGCTTTACCAATACAGATTATATTGATGATGTAAGCACAAATTATGCAGGTTCCGATGCATTTGTTGTAACGCATGCTGATGGCACACAGGAAGTAGAAAATCCTGCATATTATTTACAGGATCGCAGTTATGAAACCGGCACACCTATTGGTATTAAGGGCAGGCAGAGAGGCAACAGCGCGCAGAAAGATGCATATATTCTTTTTCACGTTGGCGTATCTTTTAATATATCTTCTTATAAATGCCCTACTGCAAAAGCTATAAATCCTTCTCAATTACCTTAATTCTTTTTGATTATTAATTCTTATACATAAGGTTATAGTTATTCACTAATTTCGTGCTGAAGTAAAAAACGTGTCTGATCTTAAAAATGATATTGACCTCACTAAGCTGCCCCATCACATTGCTATAATTATGGATGGAAATGGAAGATGGGCAAAAGAAAAAGGTCATGACCGCTTATATGGTCATTACCATGGTGTGGAAAGTGTACGCAATATACTGGAAGGCTGCTCAGAATTAAATATTCCATATCTAACATTGTATGCATTCAGTACTGAAAACTGGGACAGGCCAAAAGATGAAGTGGATGGACTGATGGAATTACTTGTGGATACTATTCGCAAAGAAGTGGTTACCCTGAATGAAAATAATATTAAGCTTCATGTAATTGGAGACATGCACACATTGCCGCCCATTGCACGTAAAGAATTAGAAGAAGCTTTGCAGGAAACAAGCCATAACAATAAGTTCAATCTTATATTGGCGCTTAGCTACAGCAGCCGGTGGGAATTATTAAATGCAGTAAAAAATATTGCAACAGATGTTAAAGAAGATAAACTATTAATTGAAAATATAGATCAGGATACACTGCAAAAATATCTTGCCACAAGTGAATTTCCTGATCCCGATTTATTAATACGTACCGGCGGAGAATACCGCATCAGCAATTTTTTATTGTACCAGTTAGCTTATGCAGAATTATATTTTACTACAACAAGATGGCCCGATTTCAGAAAAGAAAACCTTTTTGAAGCTATTCTTGATTTCCAGCGCAGACGCAGGCGATTTGGCAAAACAGATGAGCAGGTTACATACCCTTCATCTGAACATGTTCTTCATTCATAGCAGCATTTAACAAACACTTTTAAATATACAGGCTAATTTGCCCGCTTTTAAAATGTGGCTGCAACACATCTATCAAAACCATAAATAAAAATAATATTTCCGGATGCGCTATTTATCCGCGATTGGCTTAATACAATTTGTTTGCCTCATAAGCATTCAGCATGTTAATGCCCGGCAACAACAACAAGCTCCACAGGTTTCAGATACAACTATAGAACCTCTCGTTCAAAAAGATTCTACCGGTCTTATCACAATAAATCAGGATACGCTTCCGCCAGTAACTTCTTTAAACCCTGACCTGCTGAATATTTTTAATCAGACGATACCAAAAAAATATAAAATAACCGGCATTGCAGTTACGGGTAATAATTATTTTGATCAGAATCTTTTATTGTCTATCGCAGGGTTAAGTGTTGGTGATGAAATATCGTTACCCGGCGGTGATAATTTTTCAAAAGCCATAAACAAATTATGGTCTCAAAATTATTTTAGTGATGTTGCTATTTATATTACCTCATTAAAAGACAATGGTATTACAGTTGAGGTGCATGTAACGGAAAGGCCGCGCTTGTCTAAATTTGAATTTACAGGTATAAAGAAAAGCGAGAAGGATGATCTTACACCTAAAACCGGGTTAGTAATAAACAGGGTTATCACAGAAAATCTTAAACGTACTTCTGTAGATGCCATAAAGAAATTTTATTCTGATAAAGGATACCGCAGCGCTGAAGTTTCAGTAAGGGAAATACCAGATACAACAAATCAAAATTCTTCAATTCTTGTTTTTAATGTTGACAGAGGCAATAAAGTAAAAATTGCAGAAATAAATTTTATAGATAACACGATAACTGAGAACAAATTAAAAAGCCAGATGACGGGTACAAAAGAAAAAGGTCATCTCACTCTCTTTCCTTCAAAATTCAGAACGCCTTACGATGATAGTACGCAATATAGTTTTCATGAGTATATACATGACTGGGGCTTTCTGTCACCATCTAAAACAAAAGAAATACTTGAGCCTTATATAAAGATCAAGCCTTTTGCTTCTGCAAAATTTGATGCAAAAAAATACGAAGAAGATAAAGACAAAATAATCTCTTATTACAACTCGCTCGGTTATCGTGATGCCACAATAGTTAAAGACACTTCTATTATTGCAAAAGATGGGCTTCATCTGTACGTGCAGGTTGATGAAGGACATAAATATCATTTTGGCAATATTGCCTTCAGCAATGCAACAAAATATTCAGATTCTTTGCTTATTGCATTATTAGGCATTAAAAAAGGTGATACCTACAATCGTGATATCCTTGATAAAAAATTAGGCATAACTATTTCTCCTGAAGGCGGTGATATAAGCGGTTTGTATATGGATGATGGTTACCTGTTCTTTCATGTTGATCCTGTTGAAACTGCTGTGTATAATGATACCATTGATTACGATATTAAAATGTATGAAGGACCGCAGGCAACTTTTAAAAATATTAAAGTTTCTGGTAACGAAAGAACAAAAGAATATGTTATACGAAGAGAACTAAGAACTTTGCCCGGTGAAAAATTCAGCCGTACAGATGTTATTCGTTCACAGCGTGAAATTGCAAACCTTGGGTTTTTTAACCAGGAAAAAATTGTACCCGATATTATACCGGATCAGGATAATGGAACAGTTGATGTTAACTGGCAGGTTGAAGAAAAGTCCGGCGATCAGCTTGAACTAAGCGCCGGTTTTGGCGGTGGCATTGGTGTTACAGGTACACTTGGTGTTACCTTCAATAATTTCTCAGCAGGCAACCTGTTTCGCAAAGGAGGCTGGAAAGATGGTTTGCCAGTTGGTGACGGACAAAAATTAAGTTTGCGTGTTCAAAGCAATGGCCGTGCATACCGCTCTTACAATGCTTCCTTTACTGAGCCCTGGCTAGGTGGTAAAAAAAGAAATGCTTTTTCTGTAAGTGTTTACGATACCAAATTTGCAAATGCATATAATCCTTTAACTGGTCAGTATGAAAAATTGGCCGCCGATACTTCTTTCTTCAGAACCACAGGTTTTTCTATTGGATTATCAAAGCAATTAAAATGGCCTGATGATTATTTTTCTGCAGGCGTATCATTTGAGTATGCGCGTTATCAGCTTAAAAATTATTATATTGATCCCACAAATCTTCCTGGCTTTAACAATGGTTTTTCAAATAATATAAGTTTGAAGTTTACACTGCAGCGCTATTCTGAAGACCAACAGATTTTCCCAAGAACCGGTTCAAACTTTTTACTAACATTACAGGCAACACCTCCATTTTCTCTGATAGATAAAAATGTTGTAAACTGGTCTAATCCATATACATTAATCGAATACTATAAATGGCGTTTTACGGGTGAGTGGTTTGTGCCTTTAGGCAAACCCACAGGTCCGGATAGAAATAAACAATTCGTTTTAAAATTGGCTGCTAAATATGGTTATATTGGCAGATACAATCGTGATCTTAATATTTCGCCATTCGAACGCTTTCAGGTTGGTGATGCAGGGTTAAGCAACAGTTATGCATTATTGGGTTATGATATTATTGCACAGCGTGGTTACCCTGTTTATCAAACCTCAGATCCGCGTGTAAATCCAGATCAGCAGGGCGCTTCAGAATACTTTACTATATTTAATAAATATACACTTGAGTTGCGTTATCCGTTTGCATTAAACCCCAGCAGTACCATTTATGCCGAAACTTTTTTTGAAGCGGCTAATGGATGGTATTCGTTCAGAGATTATAATCCATTCAGGTTGCGGCGTTCAGTTGGTGTGGGTGTTCGGTTCTTTCTTCCCATGTTTGGTTTACTTGGGTTTGATTATGGTATAGGATTAGACCGCTATAATCCAGGCGACGGCTTAAAAAATGCAGGAAGATTTACATTTATGTTGGGTTATGAGCCGGATTAATTTACATTTAACAACCCGAAATTTAAAAACCATCAAATTTTATTGTCATGAAGAAGATATTTTTTATAACAGTTTGTTCAGTAGCATTTGCATTAAGTACCCATGCGCAGAAATATGCTATTATAGATACAAAATATATTCTGAGCAAAATGCCGGAATATGTTGACGCAGATAAAAAGCTTCAGGCAATAAGCGATCAATGGCAAAAAGATATTGATGCTATGCAAACAGAATTGAATGATATGTATAAAAATTATGACGCAGAACAATATATGCTGAGTGATGATCTGAAGAAAAAAAGAGAAGATGAATTATTTAATAAGGAAAAAGAATTAAGAGACCTGCAGAAAAAAAGATTTGGATACGAAGGTGATCTGTTTAAAGAAAGAGAAAGAATTGTGAAACCTATACAGGATAAAGTTTATAACGCTGTGCAAAAAATGGCCGTGGCACACGGATATGATTTTGTATTAGATAAAAGTGAAGGAATTACTATTATATTTGCCGACCCAAAATTAGACCGCAGCAATGATATACTGCAACAGCTTGGGATAAAAGATTAATAATAAATACAATAAAAATTTAAACAATAAAAAATGAAGAAAATTCTTTTGGCAGCGATTTGTATGACTGCCCTATGTTTTGGTTTTAAATCATCTTATGCCCAAACAACAGCAGCGCTTAAAGTAGGCGTATTTGATATGGATCTGATGGTGCAGGCCTTGCCTGAATACAGGGGTATTGACAGTATGGTGCAAGTTTATGAAAGAGATACGTTGAATTCTGAATACCAGGTTTATGTATCTGAATATCAAAGATTGGACAGCACACTTAAATCAGATTCTGCAAAAGGTGTATCTCCAACAATAATGCAGTATAATAACCAGCAAAAGCAGCAGATGATGTATAATCTTTCTTACTGGCAGCAGATTGCGCAACAAAAATCAGACAGTTACAGAGGCAATAAAGCAGCACCGCTTTATCAAAGAGTAGCGGCAGCTTATAAGAAGGTTTTAGCTGTAAAAAAATATAATCTTATTTTGAAGCCCAATACGTATGAAGTTGGATTCCCTATAGAAAATATGTTTCCTTTAGTTGCCAAAGAGATGAACGTAACCCTTCCTCCGGGATTAATGGTTGATCCTAACCAGGCGTTGCAGGATGCAGGCACCGCTGGTGGTAAGCCATAATAAATATCTTTATTTTTATAAAAGAAAAGGTTGCATATAGCAGCCTTTTTTTATAATAGCAATTTTTTATAATAGCAATGTGCTGTATATTGTTTGCATTTTTTATGCTTCCACAATCTTTTATCTCTTCATTGCTATAAGGCATTCATGCCGGGTATTTAGAAGCCCTTAATTGGTGGGTTTAACTAAGCTTTTTGTCTAACGTACGTTTAATATTATCTGGAAGAAATTCATTAAACAACTGCTTGCCTTTTTGTTTAATATTATCTACTAAATCTTTTTTTTCATTAGTATTCATTTTTGAATATCTGTAATAAGCGTAAGCTGCGATACCGGCGATTAGTAGCCCTGGAAATTTTTTGTTCATGTTATTGTTTTCAGTCATTGTAAAATTATCATGCCATTTTAAAAGAGATATTTATATGTAAAGAAGTTATCAGTCACTAACAAATAAAATCCTCAATAGGGGAATTTAATACCTATTACTACCCAAAAAGTATAACATACGAAACAAATGTTTGAATATTTAACGTTTTGCCTTTTGTTTAATGTTTGGCAAACTTTTAGACTTAGATATTATTCATTAAAAAAAAATTATACCATGGGAAACCTATTGTACATCATCGCAGTTATTCTGATTATTATTTGGGCCATTACTTTTTTAGGCGGGTTTTTTACAGGCGGCTTAATACACATAATATTGGTAATTGCTGTTATACTAATAATTGTAAAATTGCTTAACAGGGTGTAATTCCAACGCTGTTTATTGCTTCACACGCTTAGCATTTTGTACACTGCGAGATATGAAGCAGTTTATTGTAATTAAAAAATATATAGGTCTATAGCATCAATTGCTTCACTGCGCAAACAAATTCTTGCTTGTAGTCTTTGCTTTATTGTCTGTACTTTTTTAATTATGGTCTCCTCCACAACCTTTATCTCTTCATCGGTAAGATTATATAATGCATAAACCATTGCATCAATTTCTTTTTCCGTTTCATTGTTGGGGTGCTGAATATTATTTGCTTTGTTTTTTTGGCTGCCAAACCGTTGGCAACAAACCTGTCAGGTTAATTTAGATTTAAACCTTACCGAAGCTCATGCCTGCACCTGACAGGTTACACTTTCAAAATTTTTTTAATCCGAATAATTAATATAATCGGCACATGATCTATGATTGGCAATAAGGGATTGACCGCATTTCAGGTATGGTCTCAAATCCCGCTATTTTACAGAAACATCTTTCACACAACGAAACCCAACATGATTAGTGCCAGACCTGTATTCTCCTTTACCCCGTGAGCCTACCATATAGCGTGTGCAATACTGATCAGTACATAAAAACGAACCCCCTCTTTGTACTTTTTTTATTGTACCCGGTTCATCGGAATCATAAGATTCATCAGGACCTTTTGGATTTTTTGCAAGGCCTTCACCGGCAAGAGTTTTATAATAATCAGCGCTGTACCAGTCGCTGCACCATTCCCATACATTGCCTGCCATATCATATAATCCATATCCATTTGCAGGGAATTGTTTTACAGGTGCAATACCCGCATAGCCATCAAGAGCTTCATCATCAGAAGGAAATTTTCCTTCAAAAATATTTGCCATCCATTTACCATCCGGTTTTAGCTGGTTGCCCCAGGTGTACATTTCACCTGCTTTTCCACCTCGTGCTGCAAACTCCCATTCTGCTTCGGTTGGTAATCTTTTGCCTGCCCATTTTGCATACGCTGCTGCATCCTGCCAGGCAACATGCACTACGGGATAATTTTCTTTTCCCTTCAAATCACTTTGCGGGCCAATTGGATGTTTCCAGTCTGCACCGCGTACATAACTCCACCATTGAAGATAATTGTTAAGATCATTAGTGGCAACCGGCGTAAATATAACAGAACCTGCTACCAGGTCTTCTGACGGCACTCCCGGAAATTCCTTTTTAGTTGGTTTTTGTTCTGCTACGGTTACGTATCCCGTTGCTTTTACAAAGGCAGCAAATTCAGCATTGGTTACTTCAGTTTTATCCATAAAAAAACCATCAACGTAAACTCTGTGTACCGGTCTTGCATCAGCCATTGATTGCATGCCACCGCTTTGCATACCCACGGGATTTGCCGTGCCCATACTAAACTCGCCGCCGGGAATCCAAGCCATACCATCTACATTGGAAGCAGGTCTTGCTATATTTTCTATTGTTGGTTTAAAGTCTTTGCCGCCAGCCTGCATGTAAGCAACACTGTCAATAGGTGTAAGACCAATAACAGTGCAGGATACAGCGCCATCTATTTTAGATTGGGTAATATCTTTTTTATTTTCAGGTAAATTATTTTCGTGGCAGGAAGCAATAATCAATATTAAAAAATAAGCAGGTATAAATATTTTCATTCGCCGCATACACTGAGTTTTTGATATTAATAAGAATCAAAAAAATCTTAAGTAATACCGATTATACATATTCTATTGTCCAATTCCGCTTTCGCTACATTGTACTATGAATCTTTTATATTGGCATTATACCATAAGATTCATGGGACTAAATTAAAAATACATTTGGTATAAAAAGCTAAATAAAGATAGTAAAAGCTGTTTCCCAATATAATTAATTTTAAAAAATTGTAAATATAAATGCTTAAATTTTTTAGATGTTTCTTTTAAAAAATATTGTATTGTTTTGAACATATCATGCATAAATACATACTGCTTGAGAAAATATATAAGCACTTATATATTCATTTGCAGCAATGCATAGCTCAATTACTTACTATGCGTATGCAAAGCCAGCGAAGTAGTTATACTGCTGACATATTGCTGCTGTTTATAATTTTTTTATTCAAAAACACAAGCAGAATAAAAAATTATACAAGCCCTTTAAAAAACACAAACAATTAAATTATTTCTTCCTTATGTAAGTAAAATCATAACTGGTTGTCCATGTTTTTCCATCATCATTTGACATCTCATTGAATTGGCGAACCTGGTTTGG
>JBDTLW010000005.1:0-17010 GCA_039934575.1 Parafilimonas sp.
CCTGCGATATCATCGTTGG
This sequence comes from Parafilimonas sp., assembly GCA_039934575.1. Lineage (GTDB taxonomy): Bacteria > Bacteroidota > Bacteroidia > Chitinophagales > Chitinophagaceae > Parafilimonas. The sequence continues at coordinate 20 of JBDTLW010000005.1, forward strand.
CACTGAAATACATCACCTGGTGCCCGGCGATTATTTCTCTATGCCGCTTCATAAAAAGCATACAGTAAAAGTCACTTCATCTATACCCTGTAAAGCTATTTTACAAAGAGTGGCAGCGTAATTTACTCGCCCATGTGGGTGTTGTCACCAACAAGGGTTTTAATAAACGAAAACATTATCATTTCACGCAATCGAATTTGCTGGTCACAACTTGTTCAGCATACGGGAAAAACAACAAAGGCTAAGACATATTGATCTAATAAGATCACGTACATGAACCGTGCCGCTTGATGCGGCATCCTTTCCGCACACTAAGGTATGGCGAAGAGAATCTGCGGAAAAGGGAAAAAGTTTGCAACTTCGCCGCATCTATATTAAAGTTTGTAACTTTTATTGAGTCTTCAATAATGCAATGAAGAAGTTTAAAACTTCAGTACAAAATCAGGCGAAGTTGCAAACTTCACTTAGTTCCTTCTTCGCATTCATGTTCAAGTATTGTCTTTGAAAAAGTAAAGGCTTACCTTACGTGGCTTAACAAGCTGCATGAAAATAATTTTTAGCTTTATCTTATTCATAATAATAACTGTTACAAATGCAACAGCGCAAACCGGCACTGCAAAAACACAAAACACTTCGCAAATGGAAAAAGAAATAACAGAACTTGAAAAGCAATGGGCTGCTACAATTCAAAAGCAAGATGAATCGCAGATGGACCAGTTTCTTGCAGACAATTATTTTTTAGCAATCGCCATACAAGGAATGCCAATAAGAATTGTTCCGAAAGCTGTTTGGCTTGACAATTTGAAATTTTATAGAACAGAATCTTTTAACATAGACGATATAAAAGTGCATGTTTATGATGGAGTAGCAATTGTGTTGATGATGTTCACACAACATGCAACAGTAAGAGGGCAAGACAGAAGTGGGCAATTCCTGATAACAGATATATGGGTTAAGCAAGAAAAAGGCTGGAGAGTTGCGGAACGACATTCCAGCAGACCAGAGCCTGGCACAGCACCGCTTCCAATAAAATAGAAGCCCACCCCGGGAAGTGTTCGGGAGTCTCGGCGAAGTTTGCAACTTTCCCTTTCAAAGCCCGGCGTAGAATGTAAAATGTTTGGTTTGTTTGGCGAAGTCTCCAGACGGAACACTATTCCAGGTAAGGATGAACTATACTTGCCAATTAAAAAAATACCCTGTGAACAATGAAGTATCTAAACACTAACTAAATTCTTTTTTCGTTTGGTAAACATGGTCAAACTAACGACATGCTTTTTCATTTTTGCGTGTCTGCTGTTGGCCGAATTTGCCAAAGCACAGGATCCACATTTTGGCGGGCAGCAGGATATGAATACATGGTATAATCCGGCGTTAAAAATTGAAAAATTTCCGCTTGTTCATTTTAACATGCGCAATGTTTCATACCCGAATATTATTTCTTATACCAGTAAAGCACTAACTTTTGAACTGCCTTTTGTTGGTAAGGATGCAACTGATTATAATGATATTCCTTTTGTTAATTTATCAGTCGGCATCAGTACAGATGACTCAAGGGAGCAGTTCATGACTGCCTCTACGGCAATGATGTCGCTATCCTATGCCCTGCCATTGAATGGTCATAACACTTACGTGGCTTTAGGATTACAAGGGAATTATTCATTCAATCGGGTTGGCAATGGCATAACTTATGTTTTTCCGGATCATTTTGATAAATATGGAGCACTTGGTTGGTCGATGATGATTGATCCTTATTTGTCGGACTTAACTTATGAATATTTCTCTACCGGCATCGGTGCAGCCGTCTTTCAAAGTGAAGAACAAAAACAATGGTATATCGGAGGGTCGGTTCGCTATTTCAACCATCCATATACAGAATGGAGTCATTCAGCCCAGTTGTCTTCAGAAAATGGAATTCAAGCTGGTTATACCGCCCCTGTCAGTGTTTTAAATTACATCAGCGCCTATGGCAACTTTACATGGCAGGCGGGCATAAATGAACAATTGATTGCAGCGCGCTACATTCATCACTTCAATGATACTTCTAAGAATGCATTTTCGTTTGGCCTTGGTTACCGCGCCGGTGATGCTCTTGTACCAGATGCAGCTCTTGAGATTGGAAAAAGCCGGGCGGATTTTTATTATGCGATTAATTTGTTTGGTAATAATTACCATCGAAAAGCCTTTGGATTTTCTTTCAGGTTTAATTTTTTTAAGGGGTAAAGCCAGAACTTATTTTCGTTGTAGAATAACTTACAGCAAATAGAAAAGTATAGCAGAAAGATGAAGTATATTTTATAACATTTGTATGTCTCCGTCCTTGTTGGTGTTGTGAGGTTGACCGGGAAGAATTTTCTGTAATTATTTTTAAGCACAGTGTTTTTTATTGTACTTATTTTTTGAGTTTAATAAAAGGGCTTAACTCATTTTAAGCTTATGTATCTTCTTTAAGTTATGCCCAATTCAGATCAGACTACGAAGCACAAAAGCTTATCATTTGTAGTAACTTCAACCATGCCTGTTCGCAAAGCTATACCAGAAAAGGATGGTGTTTATTTTATAACATCTACCTGCACCAATTGACTTCCGTTATTTAAAATCTGTCATGCCTATGATGCTGTTTACAACTCCACCTGTGCCGTCAGTCGGGGAGGGGTTTGATGCTGTACAATGCATCTATCCTATTGCAAATTTTATGAAGCTAAAAGATATTGATCTAACTAAATCACGTTATTTTTCCGTAATGTCTCCTTAAAAAGCAATGAGCGCCGGCAGGGACATTCGTAAAAAAATTATATCAAACAAAGAGAAATTGGTTGTTAATTATTGATAAAAGATACAGAAGATAAGAGCTTTACCATTTTATGCAATAAACTTATCATTAGTTTCTATTGCGGAATATAGGTAATACCATTAATTAGCTGACGTTGATTGCCTGTTTTTAAGTAACTCACAAATTGGTCTCCGGAAAACCTGGTAATCCACTTGTAATTGTAAGGACCAATACTTTTTAATTTACCTTTTAAAAATTGGTTGTCAAAAGAAGTATAATATACGATTGAAATGTTTCCAACAGCGCTCAATTTGCCTTTTAATGCTTCGTTCTCAAAGGAAGTATAATATGTAATTGCAGTAGTGCCTATGGTTTTGATTCTGCCTCCAATCAAAGCATCCTCATTCTTTGCGTAATAATCAAACGAAAGGCTGCCTGCAGATTTAAGTTTTCCTATTCTTTCAGGGAAGTCGCTTGCAGCATAATAAGTGAAATAACAGGTGCCTATATTTTTTATTTTGCCATTTAACGTTGAATCGTGCTGATGCTCGTAATAATTTATTACACCTGCATAAGGTAATAATTTTGGAGCAAAATAATTTCTGTAATGATTAGAACTTTCTTCTGTTCCTGCTTCAAGTATTTTACCGCCATCAGAAATTCTTATTAAAATGTTTTGATTCGTTAATAAAGAAAACCACGAAAAGACAGATGCTTGCGTAAAACTTACCTGACTTAGCTGTTGCGAATAACCGCGAAAAAATAAAAATAAAAATGCTGCGGTTAAATAATTTTTCATCACAAATAATTTGACTCTATAAGAAGTTTATCGGGCAAGGTATTTATAATTCAATCGTTAAACAAATCCTCAGTTCGGCGTAGAATGTTCAGCGGCTTTTTGTCAAGCATCGTCTCGCAGAGGAGATGCGTTACTGATGAACGACAATAATTTATTTTTATACAATGTCAATCAAATTAAATCAATCAGAAAATGTGCAAACTTTCTGTCGCAGCATGGTCTTTATAGCATAGCCTTGTGTGCTGCATGAGAACTGCGTTGCTAAACTATGTGTGCAAACTTCCCTGCTGCAACCAGGAGCAATAATAAATCCACTTACAATTTTGCGCCGGTAGAGTCTTTATTTATTGGGTCGGCAGGCGTAACATGTAAGCTGTCAACAGGTGCAGCGGGGATTTTTTGTTTCTGTTGAAAAGCATATCGCTTATAAGCTCTTAGTTCACTTGTATAATATTCGGTTGGCCAGTTTTCATCAGTATCTTGAATGGCTATTAAGTCGCTGTCATTTTTTGGAATATCAAGCGGCTGATTATTTTTATATAGACTGTCATACTGGTCTAACCGGCTTTGCAGCGCAATAATATGGGCTTTAGCTTTACTTTTTATGTCTGATTCCTTTACGCGCAACACCATTACATTTGATCCGCTTATTTTTTCCTGTTTTGTGGATTGATCAATAATTTTTTCCTGTTTTGCCTGGCGACCGCCGCCCACAATTGCTAACACTCCATGGGCTGCAATATTCGCCGCAGCTATTTGAGCAAAGGTGTTACCTGTTTGAAAAACAACCAGCACTGCCATAACAAAAAAAAGCCGGCTAATTAGTTTCATTTAAAAAATGTTTTAAACTTTGATCAATCAATATTCCACGAATATAGAAAATGTTTACTTTTCCTTTTCCCGAATATATCTTTAGCTTAGCCATTCGTGTTAGCAAGGACATTGCGGGTAATTGAAGCACAAAAGCCCAATGAATCCCTTAACTTTATTCATGCGTGTTCGCAAATCCATATAAGTAAATGATGAAGTTTATTTATAACATTCCGTTTCTGCAATGTCTCCTTAAAAAGCAATGAGCGCAGGCAGAAACCTTGCATGCAATTGAAGTTTCTATTCCTATGATCTGCGCAAAATCTTTTCCATCTTTTTGCCCTTCGCTAACTCATCTACCAATTTATCCAAATACCTAACCTGCTGCGTTAAAGGATGCTCGATTTCTTCCACACGATAACCACAGATTAATCCTGTGATAAGTTTTGCATTCGTATTTAGGGAAGCACGTTGGAAGAACGTTTCAAAAGTTACATTTTCTTTTATTAGTTCTTGCAGCTTCTTATCATCGAAACCTGTTAACCATTGTATAATCTGGTTTAATTCTTCTTTTGTTTTGCCTTTTGTTTCCACTTTTTTAATATACAAAGGATATACCGAGGCAAAAGTCAATTTTGCAATTTTCTGGTTGTGTGTGTCAGTAGTATTCATGCCTTTATTTTACAGTAAATCTATTATATTATTCTCCCCTTCCCGAATGTATCTTTAGTTTAGCCATTCGTGTTAGCAAGGAAATTGAGGGCAATCGAAGCACAAAAGCTCATTCAATCCCTTAACTACCTGCAGGCAGGCATACATAATAATCCAGTTATTTATGAACAATAAGTTTTTTATTTTTATGCAAGGTCAATCAAACTATATCAACCGGAAAATGTACAAACTTGTTTCTGCACATTCACATGCAATAATTGGTTGCATTTATTTCAAATAACAAACTTGTATGATGAAATATATAAGTGCTTCAGTATGCCCATTTTTATAAAGAATAACATTGAAGGTTTCGCTATTCCTGTTTTTCCGGCTTCCCTTTTTTTGCCAGGTTGTAACTTTTCTTTCTCCATCGTACTCTAATTAATAGTTACTCGCATCAGTCATTCTAAAGTATGTATAAAATGAAGAATCTCAAATTGCCGGTGGAACAAATTATGGAAATGATTTTACCCTTTAAGAAAGTACATAAGGTTATTCAAATACCAAAAAGCAAAAGAGCACCATGATAAGAATAAGTCATTCCAATATACCCAAACAGAAATTAAAAACTTTTTCTTAAACACATAAAAACATTTATTATGAAACAAAAATTTATTCTTTTAGTATTGCTGATAAGTATATGCAGCCTGGGTTTTAGCCAAAACTACCAGTTAGATAGTAGTTTCGGAAAAGATGGAACAACTTCAAATCCAAAATTTGGAGCCGAGAAAGTCGCGATTCTTCCGGATGGGCGCATTATAACAGTTGCATCAGGGGATGTTGCCAAGCCCAATCTCACCTGCACTTTTCCCAATGGAAAGCTTGACCGCTCCTTTGGGAATAAGGGTAGAGTAATACTTCCGGTAGATATATCAAATCCCATCTTGCTGATTCAAAATAATAAAATAGTGGTTGGCGGTGTGAGTAATAGCAAAACTTTCATCGTGCGGTTCAACGATAATGGAACACTGGACAACAGTTTTGCAAATGGCAGAAAAGGACAGGGAATAACTGCACCTTTAATGGATATAAAGTTGAGAACCGATGGACAATTAATTCTTATTTTCTTTGCGGAATACTACCCTGAACAATATTCTACCATTTGGCAACTTTGTTTAAAAGAAAACGGAACAGTTAATACTTCATTTGGAAATAATGGAACTTCAACAAATACTTTTAGAGACAGGTATTATATTCATTCGCCATCATTTGCCATAGATAATTTAAATAGAATTTTTGCTGCCGGATATTTCAGCACTGAACTTTTTTCCATTGAATTAAGAATCATCGGCTTTAATGACAATGGAAACTTGGATAGTAATTTTGGTAGTAGTGGTTCTCTGTATGTATCTTATATATTAACGTATCCTGAAGTGGTAACACCAACGCAAATTCAAGTCCTTGCCAACGGGAATATTCTGACAGCAGGAACAGTATTTGGTAATTCTGTTACCAACGAGTTTATGTTTGAGTGCAAACCGGATGGCACAACTGAATCGGCATTTGGCACGAATGGAATTGTCACAATAAATCGCTATAATAAAATAAATAAAATCGTGGAGCAGGATGAAAAAATTTACTTATCTACAATAAATAATATTGTTTTCCGATTTTTAAAAAATGGTACACTCGATTCCGGTTTTTGCGATAATGGTATATTAACGGTCAACATTGGAGTAAATGCAGCTCAAATAAGGGATATGGTTTTGCTGGAAAATTCCGATATGCTTTTAACGCTTTTCTCACAACAACAATATCTTGCAAAATATACACCTGCAAGTTCCATACTTAAAGAAGCAGGGTTTATAAACAATTTAAAAGAAGAAAATATACGTGTTTCTCTTTATCCAAATCCAACATCCAACTACATTCATATTTCAGGATTAAGTAATGAAAAAGCAGCTATCCAGGTAATTAATAATTCCGGTAAAATAGTACAATCATTTACTACTGAAAATGAACCGATGAAAACTATAGATGTTCAGGATCTTACACCAGGAATTTATTTTATACAAATAATTCAGAATAATGAATCGAAGACTTTGAAATTTTTGAAACAGTAGTCTTTAATAAAATATACTATAAAAAAAAGGATCAGTAAGTTGATCCTTTTTTATTTATTCAATCCTGACAAGAAGTTGAAGATCTAATTTTGAATAGCAAATACTTGTTTTAATCAACATCAGTTTGTAAGTTCCAATAAGAAAGTTTCCCTTCTCCAAATATCTCCTTAGTAGAGTCATGTTTGTGAGCAAGGATATTACGTCAATCGTAGTGCAAATCCCAATCCGCCGTAGAATATAAAGCAAATGTTTGTGTGTTTGCGTAGTCTATTTCACTCTACATAATGGTGTAATAAATCCATGCCTTAATACAAATCCAATCGAATCTTCCGTTACAATATGTACTAAAAACGATTGAATATCTGTATTACCTGATAATGTTTTTGATGTTGTAGTCATTAAAAATAAATTTTCGTCAATGGCAGTATTACCTGTTAAACTATCTTTAGGAGCGTCGGAAATATTATATGTAAAAGCAGTTTTATAAACAAAATCTGTGGGGTTATTCCAGTTTTTAAGTAAGCCTTTTTCTCCGTTAGACTTTGTCGAAAAAATAAAAACCAACGGTGCAGCATCACTTTTACAAACTCTCCATTCACCAGGTAAATTGCTTAGATCAATTTTTTGTGCAGAACAAATGGCTACACTAAAAATAAGGGATAAGGAAAGTAAGAATTTCATGAATATCATTTTAGATAAAGATAATTGTTATAATAATTTCCAGCACAATATCGTCATCATTGCTTAGCCATGCGTGGAGCATGAGATTCTGCGTTATAACAACAACGTTTGGTAACGTTCCTTCTCCGACTCCTCAAAACCAATGAGCGCAGGCAGGGATCCCGTACTTGGCGGTACAGCATTCGGAGTACAAAAACCAGTTCAATTCCTTAAATTTATTCAATGCCTGTTCGCAAAGCCGCATAAGGAAATAATGAAGTTTGTTTTATAACATTTACCCCAGCTCGGCATAGAATGTAAAATGTTTGTTGTGTTTGGCGTACTATGCCAGTCATGAGAAGAGCATTGATTGCCTTAAATAAAAAGTATTCGTGCTATACGCATGAATTTTTTATTTAAACGAGTTTAACATTCACAGCATTGAGTCCTTTTTTGCCGTCTTGCAAATCAAACTCTACGTGGTCTCCCTCTTTAATCTGATCAATAAGGCCGCTGGAATGAACAAATGTTTCCTTGTTGCTATCATCATGCTTAATAAATCCGAAGCCTTTATCTTGATTGAAGAATTTTACAATTCCTGTAGTTTTATTGCTCACTGTAAAAATTTTAAGTATAATAAAGATTACATGGCGAATGTAGTCTTTGGATATTACAATTACCCAAATTTCTTACTTATATTTTCCCCGCCCCCTCAGCAAAATATTATATTGAAGGTGTGTAGGGAATCTATCCTGTTACAAATCTTATGGAGTTAAGAGATATTGATTCAACGAGATTAAGTACATGAAACCGCAATGCCTTTTCCTCACACAAAGGCATTGCGAAGAGACATTCGGAGGAGAAGTTTTTTGTTGCAAAGCGAACAGTAATAATATTCTTTAAGTTCTTGATTGCGGTTATTATTGCTTTATCAAAATACTGCTATATAATGTTTTGCCATTCTCATCATACACTTTTATGAAGTAATTACTATTGGCCAGTGACTTCATATTTAATTGTGTGTTTCCTGCTGTACGTTTTGTAAGCAGCAATGGGCCTTGTACGTTATAGATGCTTATTATTTTTTGCGTTTTATCAGTTGTTTTAAAATCAATATTTATAACAGATTTAAGCGGATTAGGATAAACTTTTATTGCAGTGGCTGTCAGTTCAGGTATAGTTTTTAAATCTGAAACAGTTTCAGCTCCTGCAATATTTACTGAAGCATCGCCTCCATTAAATCTTGCCACGGCAAAGTTTTCGTCTATTGAACCTGCTACAATAATTTTTCCATTTGACTGTAATGCAACAGAACGTGCAATGTCATGGCCACCAAAATTTGTTATTACTCTTCCATCGTCACCAAAGCTGCTGTCAATTTTGCCATTAGGCTTATAACGTACTAAATAAAATTTATCGTCGCTAAACGGATCATTTAAAATGCCTGCCACCACAATTTTATCATCCGGCTGAATTGCCATGCAGGAACCCACTATGGGGCCTGAATCACCAGATGTTATTACTTTTCCATTTGTACCAAATGAAGAATCAAGCCTGCCATTCTTAGTATATCTTGCCAGGAGAATATCATAAGTACCGCCATAGTCAAAATAGCCTGCAACTATTATTTTGTTATTGTGTTGCGCGCCTGCGGCTACTGGAATTTCATTATTACCAAAGTCTGTACTTGTAATCCCATTTGTACCAAAGCTGGTATCAAGTTTACCATTGCGTGTAAATCGTAGTAAAATGAAATCTGACCCTGTGCCCTCTTTAAGATTGGATTCAACTGCAACAATTTTACCATTTGGCTGAAGGACAAGGGCAGCGCCTTCGTCAAAAAGATCAGTAGTGTGCATTGCAATTTCCCCATACTCTCCAAAGCTGCTGTCTAATGTTCCATCTGAATTGTATCGTGCCAGAGCTAATTTGCTTACTTCGCCCTCGCCAAATCCTATCACAATAATCTTATTATCCGGCTGAATAGCTATATCTTTTATATAGTCGGATTGAGAAAAATTTGTGGTAACCTTCCCGTTTACTCCAAAGCTGCTGTCAGGTTGGCCATCAGTGTTTAATCGCAACAATGCAAATTCCTTTGAGGCTGTTCCCGCTGCAATTATTTTCCCATCAAGCTGAAGTGCAACACAATAAGCTACATCATTGCGGCCTATATCAACAATTGTTTTCCCGTTGGTTCCAAAGGTTTTATCAATATTGCCATTTTGCAGGTATCTCACTACGAGAAAATCTTTGTTATAGCTTCCTGCCACTATAATTTTTTTGTCGGGCTGAATGGCTACAGCATAGCCATCACCCGCTACTTTGTTATTAATTCCATCGCCACTGAAAGTGCTATCAAGACTGCCGGGTTGGGCATAAGTAAAAATGGGTGTAAAAAGCACTAATGCAGTTAAAGTGTAAATGATCTTTTTCATGTTTGCAAGCTGTAGTTAATAATAAAATTTTGTATAAGAAGGTGATTGCGCCGGTTAAAGAAAGCATGGGTTATTAATTTTTAAATGAATAGATTTTTGTTTTTTGGAAGTTGATGTTGCTACGGATTGCATCACTAAAAATACTAAATGATACAAGGTTTTCCTGAATAATATTCCTCCCTGGTTATTCATGTCTTATCTCCGCAACCTCTCCTCAAAAAGCAATGATCGCAGGCACGGATCCCGCATTTAGCGGGGACGGCAATCGAAGCACAAAAGCTGATTCAATTCATTAACTTCATTCTCTGCGTGTTCGCAAAGCCGTATAAGGAAATAATGGAGTTTGTTTTATAAGATTTATCCGCCACGGCGGACAGGCTTGTGCTAACTGGCTTCCTTTATTTAAAATCTGCAATGCCCGTCCTACTGTATCATCCGGGCGAGCTTATGATGCAGTGTATAATTCCCGCCTGAGTAATGTAACTCGGGCAGGGGTTAGATTATATAAAATACAAGGTATTAAAGTACCGGCGACACGTAGAGAAATAGTTAATCCTTAACGCAACGAACAGAGAAACCCTTTTGCTTTTCGTAAGAATTTCTGTCCAAAAAGCCACCGTAGGAGTGCAGGCGGCGGCATAAGGCAAGCTTATTACCGCTCCCGGTAGAACTCCACCAGTAACCAAGAAAGTTAATGTAGGAGAATTGTCCAAAGTTCTCACGATACCCGCCTCCAAGCGCTTTGAAGCCGCTGCTGTTAGTGGCATTCACGTTGGGATCCAACCAATGCGCCGTTCCGGTTTCTTTCATTTTGCCACCCGCATTCTTCTCATTTTTTCCTAAAAAGTCTAAAATTACATCCCATTCTGAATCGCTCGGTACATGCCATCCTTTGGGGGCTAATCCCCTTGCATCATGTATTGCATACCAGTTGTATAACTTGCCATAGACAGCACCGGTGGCAGAATCGTTATTGTACCAGCACCATGCACCGGTAGTTAATTTAGCCCACTTAGCAGGGTCTTTTTCCTGTGGTATGTTGTCGCCGTTAATATAGCGGGTTACATTCAAATTCTTTTGCATCCATACCTGTGTGCCTATAGTTACTGAAGCAATTTTATTTTCCTGCATTGAATTTTCATCGCCAACAAGGGAAGATTGAATGCTGCTGTTTTCTTTAGTCCATGAAATTGCTAACAGCATTAAAACTGTGCAAGTGGTGAATATTGTTTTCATGTTGAGTGTTTTGCAGTAAAAGAAAATAGTGTGAAGCAGGTAAACGAATAATTAATTTTTAATACAGCGAACCGAGAAACCCATTGTCTTTGGGAATCGCCACCAGTCCAGGAAGTTGCTATAGCAGAGCATGCGGCGGTACCAGGCATTCACAGTATCGAACTCAGTAGAAGTCCACCATAAACCGAGGTAGTTAATGTAGCAAAATTGCCCGGAAAAACTACGATACCCACCTGGAAGCCCTGTGAGGCCGGTGCTGTTAGTAGCGTCAATATTGGGATCCGTCCAGTGCGCCGTTCCGGTTTCTTTCATTTTACCACCCGCAGCTTTCCCTAAAAATGTTTCAGATACCCGCCATTCCGAATCGCTTGGTATATGCCATCCTTCGGGGGCCAATCCCCTGGGGTCATGTATTGCATACCAGTTGTATAACTTGCCATACACAGCACCGGTGGCAGAATCGTTATTATACCAGCACCATGCACCAGTAGTTGATTTAGCCCACTTAGAACGGTCCTTTATCTGCGGTATCGTGTCTCCGTTTTTGTAATGGCTTACATCCAAATTTTTTACCATCCATACCTGTGTACCTATAGTTACTGAAGCAATCTTATTTTGCTGTATTGAATTTTCATTATCAATACCTGAAGATTGAACGCTGCTGGTTTCTTTGTTACAGGAAATCGCCACCAATAGCATTAGTGCAGCAAGCGCTGCTTTTATTTTCGTTTTCATCCTGAGGGTTTATTAATTGAAAAATTCTTAAAAATTTTTATCAAATCTAATAAAATCCCATAAAATTCGACAAAAAACGAGCAGAAAATTTCACTTCTCCGCATTTATCTCTTTAGCAATGCTTAATGTGTGTTGCGTTTTTCGAAGCACAAATGCCCATTCAATTACTAAATTTAATCAATGCGTGTTCGCAAACCCATATAAGAAAATTATGAAGTTCCGCAAAATATTATCGTGAAAGTGTACAAGGAATCTATCCTTATACAAATTTTACTGCGCTAAGAGATAATGATATAACATGTTCAGGTAAATATTACCGTGCCGCTTATGCGGAATCTTAGCTGTAACACAAAAGAATGCGTAAGATAGAATGCGACGAAGTGGTGGAAGAAAAAATCTCCCATTCTTTTATAATTTATGATTTACCGGACAACCTATTGGACGATTACGCCAGGCAAAGATTTAGAGGGAAGTATCTTATTATTACCATGGCGCAGGAATTACAGGAAATTTTGAATAAACATTCCCATATTCTTTCCATGCATTCATAATAAGATTGGGATTATCAAGATAATTGGTTGAATAATTACTGTAATCATAAGTAAGCCGTTGATTTTTTAAGTTGTTGATGTCACCTTCACTCATTTTTAAAAATTTGAATGCTGCCAGTTCGCTTTCATCAAAACCGGTTGTGCGTAATTTATCGTGATAAGCACTAACATCATCCGGAGTAAAAGTAAAGGGTGTCTTTACTCCTTTATTATAGGTATCAAAAAAGACCTTCCATTTTTCGCATGCTATCAATAATGCATCTCCAACTGCTTTCTTATAAAATATTATAGACTGGGCTTGCTTTTCCATCCATAATTTATCATCAGCTAATTTTGCACCACCCAATTTATCGTTGGATTTGGAAAGTGCAAGCATTAAACCATAAGCTTCAAGGTAAGAATCTGCAAAGTCTGTTGCCAATTGGTTCAATCCAACATCTTCGAATGCATTTTCGTGCAAATCCTTATAATCAAAATGTTCCGCCATAGCAAAATTAGCATAGTCAGGATCAGGAGGATCGCCGTTAAGCGCGTTACTTATTTTTCTTCCCGTTTCTGTAATAAAATCCAGGATACGCCCAAACAGATTATTACCAATAGGATTGGTTTTAAGAATGCGTGAGGCGCCTATAACTTTTTTGGAGCCGCTTAAAACTTTGTTTGCCTTATCCAACGCATCATTACGGTTATCAGGATTTTTATCATTAGAAGGAGCCAGGCGTTGCTTCCGCCCGCCAGGCACACCTGGAAATTTTCCCGGGTTGATTGGGGGTGGAACAAATCTTAATGGAATTTCAAGTTCCGTTAAAGGACCTCCGCCTTTGGCGGTTATATTTTTTATCTCAATATAGTTAAACGCATTATACATGTCGTCTTTTACATACACCTGTAATACCATTTTAGCATATCCATAGGGGAAATACCTTATGTAAAACCCTTCAGGGGTTAATGACCATCTGCCTTTTGTGACCTTTCTTCCTTCATCTTCTGGTTCTATCCCTGTTAATAGGGCAACTTTCTCCAGGTCTTCATATTTAGTACCCGGTTTAGATAATAAGCCTCTCATCTCATTTTCTGCTTCAAGAACCTGTTGTACAGGTGCAGGCAAGCTCTCGCAGAGTTTTGAAAATTGGGCTTGTCCATAATTTTTCAGAACGTCTTTATTTAATTGCAGCAACTGCTGATCATTAAGCAATTTTTTAGCGATGATCATATATTCAGGTTGCATATCTTTAAAATTGGCACGGTCAATGATGGCCCATATTAAAACCTGGATATCCTGCTGTTTAATTTCCGGATGTTTAAAGCCGTTTGAAAGAATAGAAGAAATAATGTCTGCCTTAGGACCTTTTAACGGTGCATAAATATATCCTGAGCTACCATTATCAGAGGGAGGATAAGTTCCGGCTCTTAAACAATAACTTTTTAAATGAAATTCCCAAACACCTGGAAACAGGTAAAATGATCCGTTGTTATCCCGTGGAAGTTCACTGGCTGGTAAAATATTTGCAGGAATAAAATCATCCAGTTCGGGAGCTTCGTACACTGCATCATTCAGGTTAGTTGTAATTGGTTCTTCGCCCAACAAAATCTTGTTTACATCAGGTAAATTTTTTATACCAACATTTTTCAACTTGTCTAATGGAATTTGTGCAAATGATATTACGCAAAAACTGATAGCGAATAAAAAAACCATTGTTAGGTGTCTCATAAAAGTTACAGTTACTTAATAAAAAACTTATGGAAAGGCTCTTAACAAATATATTGTTTCATTTTTATATTTCATAAAGAATCTCGCCCTTGCTAGTGTTGTCAACACAAGCGATTTTTAAAACGAAAACACATTTAGCATTCCTATTTGAGTAATTGATTTTGTTGGTCACAACTTGTTCCGCATGCAGCAAGCCCAACAAAGAGTAGGATAAAGTAAAAATTTAATGACGTACCAGTACCACTTCAAAGTTATTAGCTGTTATGTTCCCTAATTTATGCAGATCATCATTATTCCATCGTGCATCCGGTGAACCGCTTATATACATGTTGCTTCCAATATCGGCAAGCATCAAACCATATTTTTTCATTGCTTTTAAAATAACCTGGTTTGTTTGTGAGTAACTGCTGATATTAAAACTGGCTTTCAATCTTATTCTTGCACCAAACGGCAAACTATATTTACCGCCTGAACTATTTACCTTATGCCGCGCAGGATAAATATAAGCAGGCTTAACATTAGAACTCTGCAACGTAAAACGTATGGCATGATCAATTGTGCCTTTTAAAATTTCATCATACCGCACAAGCCCTGCAAAAATGGGCAGTCCTGCTGCATCTGCGGATGTCCATCCTTTTGTACGCAGTTTGTTGGAGTTTAAATGAAAGATAGCGCCTGAAGATGCTTCCCAATGGTCTGATTTTTTACCGGCATTATACAACTCATATAAAATTCCATTGTCTTTATCAACAGCAATAACATGCGAATCCCCGTTGCCATTGCCTTCAATACTTGCGCTTAAAGGAATAGCATAAGGACCGGCATCACTTTCGTTTCCATAATTACCATCATAATTATTTTTTCTGAAAACAACATTATACTTTGTTTGAGAACCGCACACAACAACATACGGAATACCGATAGGAGCACCGTCCCAAAGTCCGCTTCCGAAATCTGCGTGAATGGGTGAGGATGAAAAGCTGGCAATGATTTTTTTACTGTTTACGTTGAGGGGAGAGTCTGAAATATTTTTATTCCAGTAATTACTTGCAGGGAAAATTTGTATGTTTTCTGCATCGGCAAGCGGCAGTGTACAATCCTGTGCAATTATTGCAGAAACATCTGAACTTTTTTCTGCTGAAGAATTTTCTTTTTTACAGGAGCAAATTGAAATAACAATCGCAAGCAGAAAAGTAACGTTGGATTTTTTCATAAAAATTTTTTTGTCACGCTTCGTTTATTGCAGAGAACGATGCGTTACTTATGAACGATAAATTTTAATTTTTATGTTAGTCAAACTACAATAATTGGAAAATGTGTAAACTTATCCTTGCACATTCACTGTGAAAATTGATTGCATTTATTTCGGATTACGTAAACTGTAAATGTGAATTTTAAAAACGCTTATTTTTATACCTCAAAAAACTAACTGTTATGAAAAAGTTTTTAGTTATTATTCTTTTACCTGTATTTACAGCATGTGGACCTAAGATTTATAAATCCGCAACCTTTGATAGTTCAAAAGAAGCAATTAAGACGCTTGCTATTTTACCATTTGATGTCTCAATTGATACCAAAAGATTACCGAAGGGCACAACGATAGAAACCTTAAAAGAATCTCAGGAAAAAACAGGTTATGATATTCAAAGTCATGCTTATAGCTGGCTACTGCACAGGCAAAACGATTATACTGTAACCTTCCAGGATGCTGATAGAACAAACGCCCTTTTGAAGAAAGCAAATATTAATTACGATGATATTGCTTTACAGGATAAGGCAGACCTTTGTAAAATACTTGGTGTTGATGGAATAATTTCCGGCAAAGCAATGTTATCAAGGCCAATGTCAGAAGGAGCAGCAATTGCAACGGAACTTTTAATAGGAGCGTGGGGTTCAACAAATAAAGCAACTACTACTTTAACTATTCACGATACTTCCGGGAATTTACTTTGGAAATATGATTATGAAGCAAATGGTTCTTTAGGAAGTACTGCGGATAAATTGACCGATAACTTAATGAGAAACGCCTCCAAAAAATTTCCTTATAAAAATAGCAACTAAGCTCATTGTATTCGCTTCTGTTGGTATTTTTTGTAATGCGCCGTTTCTCGCAAAGAACGATGGATTACTTATGAGCCAGAATATTTTGGTTTTACGCTAATCAAACTACAACAATGAAAATTGGTAAATTTATTTCTGCGCATTCACATTCATGAATTGGTTGCATTTATTTCAGATAACAAATTTGTATGATGAAATTTATCAGTGCTTCAGTAGGCTTATAACTAAAAAGAATGAGATTGAAAAATGTTGGAAATTTCAACGCATCATCCGCAAACAATACATCGAAACATTGTGTGAAGAGAATCATTTCGTATAAATATTTCAACTGTGTATGCTAATGCAGGCGCATTAACCAAATGAATAAATTTATCAATAAGCAAATCTCTGGTTTGCATACACATTGATTTGTGCAGGGTTTACACCACACAAAAACGCTATTAATT
>JBDTLW010000006.1:0-16609 GCA_039934575.1 Parafilimonas sp.
ATACAACGATACAAACGCTTTGCAAAAAGCATTGGAAGATAGAAACGTTGCAGGTTTTTTAGTTGAACCTATTCAAGGTGAAGCCGGTGTTGTGGTTCCTGATGATGGTTATCTTTCTAAAGCAAAACAATTGTGCGAAGCATATAATGTTTTGTTTATTGCTGATGAAATTCAAACGGGTTTAGGGCGCACCGGAAAAATGCTTGCCTGTGATCATGAAAATGTACGTGCTGATATTTTAATTCTGGGCAAGGCTTTAAGCGGCGGAACAATGCCTGTTTCTGCAGTGCTTGCTGATAATGAAATTATGCTGAACATTAAGCCAGGTGAACATGGATCAACGTATGGCGGAAATCCTTTAGCTTGTATGGTTGGCATTGAATCTTTAAAAGTTTTGAAGGAAGAAATGATGACAGAAAATGCAGAAGTAATGGGAGTCTTATTGCGTAATGAATTGCGAAAACTTAATTCACCATGTATATCTCTGATAAGAGGTAAAGGATTATTAAATGCAATTGTAATTGATCATGCGAATAAAGATGCAGCATGGGAATTATGTGTTGAATTAAAAGAAAATGGCTTGTTGGCAAAACCCACACATGGAGACAAAATTCGGTTTGCACCACCATTAATTATTACAAAACAACAAATACTTGAATGCGTAGATATTATAAATGATTCATTGAAATGTTTGGAATAGGAGTATCTGTTTTTTGCATTTGATCAACAACGATCATTATCCTTTCGGATTCTGAAAAACGATAGTGATCGTTCCGCTTTGCGGTGTATTTCCTTTATTAAATTTTAATTGGCGCGCTCTCTTTTCAGCAATGGAATTTAAGTCAGCAAACGGGCTGCCGGGCTTAACTTTTGCACTGGTTACATTTCCGTTTTCATCAACAGTAATATCAACAGAAACTTTGCCGCCATATTTATATTGATCCTGGAAACGTGCTGCACTTGCAATCTTTCTTCCCTGCAAACCATTGCTAATAATTATTCCTGCGCTTCCTGTGCCGCCATTACCTGTATAGCTATCACTGTTTGGATTTCCGTTTGCTTTTCCCTGGTCGCCATTGCCACCTGCAATGCCCTGGTTACGGCTGTTATTATAGCTGTCTGCATTATTGCCGCTGCTGCCAGTGCTTTTTCCGCCTGCATAAACAGCTTTTGGTTTTGGAGGAGCAGGAGTGGGATTAGTTACTGTTTTAACTGTTGATTTTTTATTCTTGTTATTAACGGGTGCAATTTCTTTTTTCTTTTCAGGTTTTGCTGCTGTATGAATTACCGTGGCATCTTTTTCATTATTCTCTGCAACATCAGGTTGTGTTTCTGCCTGTGCAGCTTGTGATGGCGGCGGATTAAAATTTGTTTGTTTTTCTTCAGCTGGTTCGCCGGGTATTTGCGGCGGCACATTTCCTAAGCCCATATCGCTGTTACCAAGATTTACTTCAACGCCTGTATCAACCGGCGGTGGTGGTGTTACAGGCAGCGTCCAACTCATCAAAACAAAAAAAAGAAACAACGCGGCAACTATACCAACTGTATAAGCCAGCGCCTTCATATTCTTGTTTCTTTCAAAATTCAGTTCGGCAAAGTTTGAATGCATTAAACAAATTTATTAAGAACAAACAGATTACCCTGTTATAAAGATGCTAACATGTGTGAAAAACCACAAACACTTACTAAATATAATACCAGATAAATAGTAAACGCTGATGTTGTGGTTTATCTTGTTTAGCTACTGGGCGTTCTTGAAAAGAAAAACAAATTTTATCAATTTTTATACAGTATCAACTTTCAGCATTTTATTGAACATTCATTCATTTGTTCTATAAATATTCAAATACTTCGTGGTTGTCTATAAGTGCGAGGATCTGCTATTATTATAGATAAGATTTTATTTTATTGAGCATGACCACGAAGTATTGGAGTATTCTTATCCAGAGTTCATGTTAGATTAAAATATTTGCGTAATTAATAAAGATTATAATCTTGTTTATAATTATTTGTACATGCCTGATTTTTTGTTCATGATTCACGTTCTCATTCCGTTCTCAAACTCTTCACCGGGTTTGTCAGCGCTGCTTTTATGGTTTGCAAACAAATAAGCAAAGCAGTCATCAAACCCAAACACAGCACTGAAATGATAAATGGTATTGCATCTATATTTATTCTGTATGCATAACCCTGGAGCCAGTTGTTTAAAATAATATACGCTAACGGGCATGCTATTAATCCACCAATTAAAATCACCCACAAAAATTCTTTCATAAATAAAGAAATAATGCCTGCAACTGAAGAACCCAATACTTTTCGTATACCAATTTCTTTGGTGCGCTTTTGTATGCTTAATGATATTAACCCGAGCACGCCAAGCAATACTATGATCAATGATAAAATAGTTGATGTATATGCAGCTTGTTGTAATTGTAATTCTGTGCTGTAAATCTGTTGCAGGGTTTCATCCATAAAGTGATATTCGAAAGGAGCACCGGGCATTAATGCAGACCATTTTTTTTGTACTGCAGCAACATCTTCTGGAACATTGCCGGGCTTTAACCTGATTGAAAGATAGCGATAGATCTGGTTGAGGTTTACGTTCACAAAAGTCATTGCCGGAATACTGCCTTGCATGCTCCATAAATGAAAATCCTTTACTACGCCCGAGATTGTAAAAATAGTATTCCCGTAGCCTTGCAATTTTATTTGCTGGTTGATGGCATCATGCGGATTTTTCCATCCAAATGTTTTTGCAAAAGTTTCATTGATAACAATTTTTGAAGAATCGTACGATTCATTTTTATTAAAAAAGCTACCGGCAGCCATCGGTACTTTATATGTAGCTGCATAATTTTCATCAGTAGTAAAAAGCTCTGTATAGGTTGCCTGGGTTGAATCCTGGCTAAGTTTATAAGCTGCACCATTTCCATTATTCCCATTTGGTATTTCCCAGGATAACGTGGCATTGCTTACTTGGGGCAACGTGGTAAGTTCATTGCGAATGGTTTCCATTTTTGCAACACCTTGTGCGCTCCAATCCCTCGGTACTTGTGCTGATAAAAGATATTCTTTATCATAACCTAAATCCTTACTAAAAAAATAATTTACCTGTTTAGAAATAATCATGCTGCCAATTAATACAACAGCCGCAATGCAAAACTGGAAAGCCACTAATGATTTACGCAGCAAAATATTTTCTTTTACCGACGTAAGTTTTCCTTTAATTACTTCAGCAGATTTTAAAGATGACAAAACTAATGCGGGATAAATGCCGGCGAGCAAACCAATAATAAGTGTAAGCATTATCGGAACAAAATATATGTAGATAGGGAAGCTGAATAATGTTGGAATTTCTTTGCCCAACACACTGCTTAAATATGGGCGCATGAATTGATATATAACAAGCGCTACAATTGTTGAAAAGAAAACAAGCATTACAGATTCTGTTAAGAACTGCAACACCAATTGTTTCTTGATTCCGCCAAGCACTTTGCGCACACCAATTTCCTTCATGCGTGATGATGCTTTGCTGATAGAAATATTGATGAAGTTGATAATAGCCATTAATAAAATAAATGCTGCAATACATGAAAGTGTGTACAGCATTTTTTCAATAAGATTATTATTGGCTTGCAGGTAATAATCGTTTAATGAAATAAGTGTATTATGTATTTGACTGCTGATTGCCGGTGACGAATTATGTTGAATAAGATAGCGAATCGGTTGCTCCAATTGCTTTGGTGTAACGCCTTTTTGCAATTCAACATAACTAACGATCCATGTATTGTTCCAGGTTTCTATTTGCCTGTTAAAAAAAATTTTAGAAGCAAGCGGCAGGAAAACACCATTAATATTATTATCATTAATTTTTGTTACAGAATTATCAGGCAACGATCTTAATACGGCTGTAATTATAAAATCATGTTTACTGCCGGAAAAATTATCTATAGTAATTGTTTGCCCAACAACATTGGTTTTGCCAAAATATTTCTTTGCAATTTCTTCTGTAATTACCACAGAAAAAGGATCATTAAATGCTGTTTTAATATTACCGTATAAAACAGGAAAACCATACATAGAAAAAATAGTACTGTCATTTATCTGCATGCCTTCTCTAAAATGTTTATCACCTTTTGATACAGTTGAAGTAATGCCATCCCAGCGATAATAATTAGCAACTAAACCTGGATATTGTTCTTTCAATGCTTTTGCAAGATTGCCAACTGTTGTAAGCGATAGAGTCGGATCATTACCATAGCTGCTTTGAATGATGTATTGATTTTTTTCATTCTTAAGCGAACTGTTTACATGAAATGCATCCCACACATAAGCACCAATTAAAAATGCAAATGCAATACCCACAGCCAAGCCGCCAATATTCACCAGAGAATGAAAACGGTATTTAATAATATTCCGCCAGGCAATTTTGAAATAATTTTTTAGCATTGTGTAAACCAGGATTTATATGATTAAATAATTTTATTGATTATGTTTTTCTGAATCATGTTAATCTTATAATCAGGCTAATCATAGTTCAGACGTTCTCATTCCGTTCTCAAACTCTTCACTGGATTTGTCAGCGCTGCTTTTATTGTATGATAACCCACAGTGCATAATGCTATAAGCGCAGTAATAATTGCCGTTATTAAAAAAACGGATGTTTGTATATGAATACGAAAAGCAAAATCCTGCAGCCAGTTATTACCAGCCCACCAGGCCAGCGGAATGGCGATTAAAATAGCTATGGCCACAAGCTGTAAAAAATTTTTAGCAATAAGAAATGTAATGTTGCTTACTGTAGCGCCGAGTATTCTTCTTATACCAATTTCTTTTGTACGCTGAATAGTTGTAAATGCGGCAAGCCCAAATAAACCAAGACAGGCAAGCATAATGGCAAGCCCTGCTGCAACAGAAAAGAATAACGATGTGCGTTGATCTGCTTTATAAAGCTTGTTGTAATCATCATCTAAAAAATGATAAGCAAAAGGTCTGTCGGGTACACGTTGTTTCCAAACTATTTCAAGATTGCCTAATGTTTTTTGCATATTATTTCCGCTGATGCG
Source organism: Parafilimonas sp. (assembly GCA_039934575.1). Taxonomy (GTDB): domain Bacteria; phylum Bacteroidota; class Bacteroidia; order Chitinophagales; family Chitinophagaceae; genus Parafilimonas. The sequence continues at coordinate 5,067 of JBDTLW010000006.1, forward strand.
CAGCATAAAAGCACGTGAATAGCCACGACCAAGAAATATAACAAGCGGTCCTATGGGGTCATGTAAACTTTTGAAATTAAAATCTTTTACTACGCCAACTACCGGACCTGTTACACCTTTTTCAATTGTTCCGTTGATTGATTGCTGCGGTGTCCATCCGATTTTTTTTGCAAGCGTTTCATTAATGATATAAGGCACATGAAAGTTTGCATTATTATTATTTGTATCCATCATTGCAAAATCTGATTGCTGAAAATCACGACCGGCAACCAATTGCATTTTCAGGGTTTTAATAAAGTCAAGATCAACAGGCATGGCGTTTAATGATATATCATGTTTACCTTTTTCATCTATAGCAGTTATCCCATCACCCCAGCCAACATTCTCCGGAGTTTCATAAGAAGCCGTAACTGCTTCCACGCCATTAACCTGTGTAAAAGCATCTTTTAGGTTTTGAAAATTATTCAGCATTTTACCACCAATTGGCAGCACAACAATATGATCTTTATCATAACCAAGATTTTTTGTTTGCATATAATTCATCTGCTGCAGAATAATGATAGTATAAATGATGAGAAAAACAGAAATGCCAAACTGTGCAACTATCAGGGCTTTGCGCAATAGGTTGTTGCCTCCTGTAAAATTGAAGCCTTTCTTTAGCACACCCATAATTTGTGTACCGGATAAAACAAGTGCAGGATAAAGCCCTGCAAAAAAACTTACAAATATGGCGCAAACTATCAATGCAGTAATTGATAGCGGCTGCATCAATACCTCAGCAGTAAATTGTTTGCCTGTAATATTATTAAAATAGGGGATGAGGAAAACACTCAGCACAAATGCAAGTATTGCTGCAACAAATGTTAATAATAATGATTCTCCCATAAACTGCATAAACACCTGCCTCTTTGATGCGCCCATTACTTTACGCATTCCTATTTCACCTGTACGACCTGCGGATTGAGCCGTGGCAAGATTGGTATAATTAGCGCAGGCAATAATGAGAATTAGCAATGCAATTATGGCAAACATATAAATATATGTGATGCTTCCATTGGGTTCAAAGCCTGCGAGCGAAGAATATAAATGCACTTTAGTTAACGGCTCTAAATGAAATGTGAGATAATCACTGCCCTCTAAATTTGCCTCTGCTCTTACGGCAGCCGTTTTCATGTAATCAGCAATTTGCTGTTGTAATAATGGAATGCCTTTTTCATCACGTAATAAAAAATAAGTTATCCAGTTTGCTGTCCACCATTGCTCTGCATCTACGCCATTACCGAGATTTAAAAACTGTGTGGCAAAATCAAATTTTATTTGTGAGTTCTGCGGAACATCTTCGCATACAGCAGACACCCGTAAATCTTTTCCGCCTGAAGTAAACGTTTTGTTCAAAGCATCTTCATCACCAAAATATTTTTTTGCCATAGATTGGGTGATAACAATTTTATCAGGCGCATCTAAAGCAGTTGATGGATTGCCTTCAATAATATGAAAAGAAAATATTTTAAAGAAGGAAGGATCAGCGTATAAGATGCGCGGTTCATCAAAAATCTTATCTCCGCTTTTAACTACATTATGACTGATAAATGTTCGTGTATATGCTTCAACAGAAGGAAAAATTCTTTTAAACTGCGGACCAACTTTTGTTCCGGTTGTTGCTATATTATTTACAGTTCCGGATTGACCGTATTCCATTGTAGCCCGTACAATACGGTTGGCATTTGCATTAAATTTATCATAACTTAATTCATGAATAATGTAAACGCCGATAAGCAAACAGGCAGCAAGCCCTGCGGCTAAACCAAAAATATTTATAGCGCTGTATAATTTATTTTTACGCAGATTTCGCCAGGCTATTTTTAAATAATTTGTAAACATAAAAAACAATTTCTGATGTTATGATTTAATGATGTCTCCTGCCCGACTGCGTCAGTCAGGCGGGGATTTATATATTCACATTTCCCGTTTTTCATTCCGTTCTCAAACTATTCACCGGATTTGCATTTGCTGCTTTAAAAGATTGCATTGCAATAAGTGCAAATGCTATAATCGTAATAAAAACCAGCACCGTCAAATAAGGATAAATATTTTGCTGCATTCTGTAAGCAAAGTTTTGTAAAAGACGTTCGGTAGTTAAATATGCCAGCGGCCACGCAATGATGTTTGCTGCAATTATCAGTACAGTATATTCTTTAACGAACAGAAAAATAATATTACCGGCATTTGCGCCAAGTACTTTACGAACAGCTATTTCCTTATTTCTTTTATTTAGCATAAAAGCAACAACACCAATAATACCCAGCAGTACAATTATGATGTTGAGAATTGTTGCAATGTTTGCAGCAGTTTGCAATTGCAATTCTGATTTATACAGTGATGTAAATTTTTCATCCATGAAAGTATAATCGAAAGGTGCAGATGGAGCAAAAGATTTCCATACCGCTTTTATATTTTGAATTGTTGAGGCAATGTTATTGCTGTTGAGTTTTACAACAAGAAACCTGTATGTGTTGCTTGAATTTATATGAACATAACCAATGGGTCCTATCTTATCCTGCAGCGAAGAAAAATTAAAATCTTTCATTACACCCGTTATAGTTATAGCTGAACCCGCAATTGGTGTTGTAATTATTTTACCAACTGCATTTTCATTATTTAAGCCGAGTTGCTTAATAGCAGTTTCATTCAGAACGATGCCATTCTTATCGTCTGAAAAAAATGAACCTGCTTTCATTTGTATGCCGAATGTTTTTGCATAATCTTCATCTGCTGTTGCAACGGGTAAATTAAGCTGATCGGTTTTGTTTACAGTTTTTGGAGGATAAACAATAATGCGCCCAAATGGTGTGCTTTCAGGAAGATCAAAAACAAGAGAGGCATCTTTTACATTCTGTAATTTCAGTAAACTTTGCTTAATGGTTTCCATTCTCAAAACACCTGCACTATCCCACTGTTTCGGAAATGCAGTTATAACAAGCAACTGATCTTTACTATAACCAAGATCCTTATTGAAAATAAATGATACCTGTTTTGATACATTCAGTGTGCAGATAAAAACAAATACTGCTAATGAAAATTGCGTAACCAGTAATACACGTTTTAAAGTTAAACCTCCTTTGGTACTATCAATTTTCCCTTTTACTGCATTAATAAGGTTGGTTTTACTTAATACAAATGCGGGATAAATGCCGGCAAGAAATCCAATAACCAGTACCAACAATAATAACAATCCCATTTGCCTAATATCAAACTGAAGGAATGAAGGCAATGTCGAATTTAATATCTCCGGGAAAAGCGGAATAAACAATTGATATAATCCAATAGAAATAATTGCTGCAATAAAAGTTAGTATCATTGATTCAATTATAAATTGACGCATTATTTGTTTTCTTGCGCTGCCAAAAGTTTTGCGTAAACCAATTTCTTTTAAACGATATGTTGATGTTCCGATATTTATATTTACAAAATTGATGATCACCATCAGTAAAATAAATATGGCGATCAATGATAAAATGAGCATCATTTTTTTAACTGCGCCATCATTATCATTCAAATAATAATCTTTAACAGGAACAATGTTTGCAGAAAGGTTTTTCCATATAAAATCAGAACTATATTTTTTTATCATCCCGTTTAACAACGGCACCATAGAATGCGGATCAACTCCTGCCTTTAATTTTATAAAACTCAGCTCATTCAAATTGTCCCAGCTTAAAGAAACATCGCCACCACTAAAAAATCTGCTTCCTGTTATTGGTATGAAGACACTGTATTCGCCGTTAATAATGCCTGTTACAGTATTGTAAGGAATATCTTTTAAAACAGCAGAAACAATATAGTCATCCTGCACACCTGCAACGGTTGTTTGTACATTCAAAGGTTTGCCGATTGCATTTTTTGTTCCATACAATTTCATAGCAAAACTTTCAGTAATTACGGCGGAGTTGTTATTAATGAAGGCTTTTTTCTTATCGCCATACACAAGCGGAAAACCATACATTGAAATCAAAGTTGTATCGCCAATTGCAATATCTTCTTTAAAATGTTTATCTCCTGATGAAACAACATTGGTAACAGGATTATACCGATAGTAATTTTCTACAAGGCTTGGATATTCTTCTTTTGCGGTCTTTGCAAGTGGCGAAACACTTACCAGGTCAAGTCCGAGATCTTTTTGTTTGAAAATGCTTTTTAGAAAATATTGATTGTTTACACCACGTAAATTATTATTGATGTTTTCCTGGTTTAAAACATACACACCAATAACCATGGAAAAAGTAATGCCTATTGCAAGACAAAGAATATTTATTGCAGCAAATAATTTGTGCCTGATAAAATGTCTTACAGCAATAGTTAAATAATTTTTTAGCATGGATGTTTTACTTTATCTGTTTTATTGTTTGTATAACTCTAAAAAAAAATTCATCATTCGCAATTGGCGATTAACCATTCACGTTCTTCATTCCGTTCTTAAACTCTTTACAGGATTTGTTACCGCAGCTTTGATTGCCGTATAGCCAACGGTCAGCCATGCAATAAACAATGAACATAAAATAGTGGCTATAAAAAATCCTGCGCCTATAATAATACGATATGTGTATTGCTGCAACCATTGATGCATAAAATACCAGGCTAAAGGTGAAGCAATAATAAATGCAATCGTGATAAGTATTGTGAACTCTTTTGACAACATAATTACAATATCACGAACAGGTGCACCCAACACTTTTCGAATACCAATTTCTTTTCTGCTTTGCACTGCCATGAATGAAATCAATCCATATAAACCAAGACATGAAATAAAGATGGCAATGAAGGAAAATATTTTATACAATACAGATAGCTGCGCTTCCTGCTTATAATAATCTGCTATTGACTGATCGAGAAAACTGTATTCAAAAACATAATCAGGAAAATATTTGTTCCATATTTTTTGCATGGAAGCAATAACGGGTTTTGCCTGGCTCATGTTTACTTTAATATTCGCTAACGCATATTGATCTTTCATTGTTGTTAATACTACGGGACCAATTGGATCGCGAAACGAGGACACATGAAAATCTTTCACGACGCCAACAATTGGGAATGTTTTTCCATTTACACTAACGAGTTTACCAATTGCATCATCTGCATTGCGGATACCCAGATTTTTAACTGCGGTTTCGTTTATTACAAATTCACGCATAGTATCAGATGGAAAATATATTCTTCCTGAAACAAGCGGCAGGTTATACAAGCTAAAGAATGCTGTATCAGCAGGCTTCATAGAAACAACCATATCAGGAGTGTTGACCTTATTGCCGGGAAGATGTAAACCAGTTGCCCATCCCCCATCTGTTGTTGAAGGTGTAAATGCGCTGAAGCTTATCTTTTGAATACCGGGGATTTTGTTTAATTCATTACGTAACAAATCGGTTTTTGTACGGCTAAGGCTATCGGTAGGAAAACCTGCATTAATCACAGCATCTTTATTAAACCCCATGTCTGCATTTCTAAAATAATCCATTTGCGATGCTACTACTAATGTGCCGATAATAAGCGCCTGTGCAATTACAAATTGAAACACCACTAATACTCTTCTGAAAGAAATTCCTTTTATATTATTTGTATTAATTGAGCTTTTTAAAACGTTCACCGATTTAAATCCTGATAAAACTAATGCAGGGTAAAACCCTGAAAGAAATGTAACCAACAACAGAGCGGCAATCATAAACAAAATTAATTTTGAGCTGTACAAAACTGCTGCTGATATGTGAACATCAAGAAGATTATTAAGAAAAGGCAGGCAAATAAAAACAATGAGTATAGAGCCAATAATTGCAAGTAATGTTGTAACGCCTGTTTCTCCCAAAAACTGTAATACCAGTTGCGAACGATTGCCGCCCAATACTTTTCTTACACCTACTTCACGGGAACGATTTACTGCCTGTGCTGTTGTAAGATTAATAAAATTTACACAGGCAATAATTAATAAGAATAAACCAATTAAGCTTAACGCCAGAATAAGGTCTTTACTAAATGTTCGTCCTGTAAAATTGCCATATCGCGCATCATAATGTATTTCATTTAATGGCTGAAGTGCAAGATCGTAACCGGGGTTTACAGGCTTAATATATTTATCAACAAAAGCAGTTAACTGTTTATTGAATTGATTAAGTGAAGCATTATTATTAAGTTGAACAAAGCAATAATTTTGGTCTGATATGCTTCCCCAATCATTCATGTCAACATTTTTTACAATCGTTGCATACGATACCACTACACTCAATGGAAAATCTGTGTTAGATGGTGGATTATTTAAGATGCCATTTATCTTAATATCAAACCCGTATAAATAAATTGTTTTACCTATTGCATTTTTCCAATCGCCAAAATATTTTGAGGCAACATCTTTTGTAAGTAATGCAGTATTCGGTTCGCTGATAGCATTTTTTATATTGCCTTCCGCCAAACTAAAATTAAACATCTGGAAGAATTGCGGTTCAGCTATAAAAACATTTGCTTCTTTAAATTTTTTCAGCACAGAACCGTCAGCAGTTTTTATATCTACCTGCACATTATTATCTCCAAAAATAGCTGCAGTATTTTTTAATTGAGGAAGATCACTGCGCAACGTAATGGTTACAGGAAAAGGCACACCGGTTCTGTATTCCCTGTTCACAGGATTTTTTCCGATGCGCACAACACGATATATATTGTTTTTGTTAGCGTGAAAATCATCAAAGCTTTTCTCGTATTGAATTACAAGAAATATTAAAAGAAAAGCTGCAAAGCCAATCATCAATCCTGCAATATTTATAAAGGAATTGCTTTTGTGCCTTAATAAATTTCTGAATGCAGTTTTAAAATAATTTTTAAACATGTTGTTTAAAGTTTTTTAATTAATAAATATTGTTCAATTGGTTAAGATTGGAATCAATATTTAGCTTTAATGAATTTGTTCATACAACACACATTTTAATTCATCATTCTGTTCTCAAACTCTTTGCAGGATTTGCTATTGCTGCTTTTATTGCCTGGAAACTTATAGTGATGATTGTAATCAGCAATGTCATCAATCCGCCTAAAACAAAAACACCTGCGCCAATGCTGATGCGGTAATCATAATTCAATAACCAGTTATGTAAAAAGTAAAATGAAATGGGCGCAGCAATCAAACAACTTATCAAAACCAACACAATAAAATCTTTTGATAACAATAACCATATCTGTTGTACAGATGCACCCAATACTTTGCGAATACCAATTTCTTTTTTACGTTGTTCGGCAACATAAGCAGCAAGGCCAAACAAGCCAAGGCACGAAATAAAAATGGCAAGTGCTGCGAATATGCCAGCCAGTTTTCCTATCAACATTTCAAGCTTAAATTTTGAGGCATAGGTTTCATCTGAAAAAGAATAATCATAAGGATAGGCAGGAGCGTATTTATTAAAGATGGCGGTAAGTTTTGTAATGGCATCCTGTGTTTTTATATCAGGCGATAACCTGTATAGCAAATTGCCCTGTGCATCAGGGGCGCAAAAAAACATTGTTGGGTCAGCAGCTTTAAACGGCGATATCATTAATGCATCTTTTGCAACGCCTGCAATTGTAAATTCTGTGCCTTGCCAGTTTATCTTTTGGCCAACCGGGTTTTTTAAACGTAATCGTTTTATAGCGGCCTCATTAAATATCACGCTTGTGCTGTCATAAGCATTAGCAAAATCTCTTCCATCATTAAGGCGCATGCCAACTGTTTTAAAATAATCTTCCGAAACGATTATGGTTCCCATTTCTACTGTTTCACCTGGGTTTTTTCCTGCCCATTGATCAACATCCGAATGCCACGAAACATCAGTGGCAGGGCTGCTTGCCGTTGTTATGGATGAAATAATTCCTTTAGTTATCAATTCATTTTTTAAAGCTGTGAAATTTTTATACAGGTCATCATTCATATTAGTTGACAGCAGCCTGTTTAAACTATAACCGGTTGGCCTGTTTTTAGCAAATTGAATTTGCTGATAAATAATTACCGTGCTTATAATTAGAGCAATGGAACAACTGAATTGTATAACCACTAATACTTTTCTTGATAAAGAAGATTTACCGGCATGTATTGCTCCTTTTAAAACTTTTACGGGATTGAATGATGAAAGATAAAATGCAGGTCTGCTTCCCGCAAGCAAAGCCGTTACTAATAAGCAGCCTGTCATCAACAACCAGAAATAAATATTTCCGAATGGTATAACGATGTGTGCTTCTGCTAATGTATTGAATACAGGTAATGACATCCATGCAAATAATACTGCAAAAACAAAAGCAATGGCAGTAAGCAAAAACGCTTCCATCAAAAATTGTATCACAAGATCTTTTCTTTGTGAACCGATAGCTTTTCTTACACCAACTTCTTTTGCCCGTTTTTCTGAACGTGCGGTTGTGAGATTTATAAAATTTATACAGGCAATAATCAGCACTAATAAACCGATGATGGAAAACATTTTTACATAATCAAGAAAACCGGCAGTGTCCTTTCCATTTATATAATTAGAATACAAATGCCAGCGCTCCATAGGTTGCAGCGTAACATAAGAACTCATTGCATTGATATCACCTTTTTCAGTGTGTTCTATATTCAGGATTTTTGGCGCAACCTGCGCATAAGAAATTCCGGGTTTTAGCTTTACAAATATTTGAAGATTATTATTGCCGAAACTTTGTAGCCCATCAGCTTTTGCGGACGGGTTAACCGCATACGCATAAGAAGATGGGACCACATAATTAAAATTAAAAGTTGCATTACGAGGTACATCTTTTATAATGCCGGTTACTTTAAGATCATGCGCATTATCATATCGCACAGTCTTGTTCATTGCATCTTCATTTCCAAAAAGGGATTTCGCCAAAGATTGCGTAAGCACAATTGAATAGGCGTCTTTAAATGCAGTGTTCACATTGCCTTCAAGAAAAGTATATTGAAATATCTTAAAAATATCTGTGCCCGATACCGCACCGTTAATGTATAATTTTTTATCACCCACATTCAATCCATGGCTGCCCGTCCAATCACTTTCGGCCACATATTCTATTTCCGGAATTTGTGTGCGCAATGCATCAGCGAGCTTTAATGATGTTGTTTGAAAAGTGAGCGTATCACCATTACTATCAAAATTTCGTTGCACACGATAAACCGATTGATATTCCGGCAAGAATTTATCAAACGAATATTGATCATACACCCATAAGCCAATGAGCAATGCAACAGCCATCCCTATTGCAAGACCTGCAATATTCAACGTGCTGTAGCCAATTGTTCTTATGATGTTTCGCCACGCGGTTTTTAAATAATTTTTAAACATTGTCTGAACCAGGATTTTTATGATTAAATGATTTGTATGATTTATTTATTTATTCACGATTCACTTTTGACAATTCATATTACTCACTCTGTTCGTAATGATTTAACAGGATTTGCTATCGCTGCTTTTATTGCCTGGAAACTTATTGTACAAATCGTAATCAATAAAGCGGCAACGCCTGCAATTGCAAAAACCCACCATTCTATTCTTACGCGATATGAATATTCCTGCAACCATGTATTCATCGCCCACCAGCCGATTGGTACTGCAATTAGAAACGCGATCAATACAGGCTTTATAAATTCTTTGCCAACTAATGTTACAATGCCTTGCACTGATGCACCCAATACTTTGCGCACACCAATTTCTTTTACACGCTGACGAATAATGATAGATGCAATTCCAAACAAACCCATGCAGGAAAGTATTATTGCAATAGCGGCTGCAATAGAAAACAGGTTTGCCATCATCTGTTCATCTTTATACAAACGATCAATATTTTCGTTTACATAAGAGCCTTTAAATTCAACACCCGGTTCAACATCTGCATAAACTTTTTTAATCATGTTCATAGTAACAACAGGGTTAGCAGTATTTACTTTTACCCATACATAGTCCAAATTTTTATCGCTGCTCAGGTTAATTACTAATGGTCTTTGTTTATCTGTAACTGATTGAAGTTGAAAATCGGGGATAATACCAACAATGGTTATTTTAGGCTGGCTGCTATCAGCATAATATGAAAAGCCTGCTACATTTTTTTCGCCAAATTGTTTTACATAACTCTCTGTAGCTATTATTGCGTTATTGGTATCACCAGGATATGCCGCAGAAAAATCACGACCGGAAACCGGCTTTATGCCAATCGTTTTTAAGAAATCATAATCACCACTTATCATCTGCCCGCAAATATTTTTATCACCATAAGTAAAGCACATTACAGAAGTGCTTGTTGATTTGTCTTCACCCAAACCAAGATTAGCATCACTGCCTGATACGGCAACAACAGATGATTGTGATGCAAGCCTTGTACGCATTTTTTCTACTATATCTTTTCCATGTATATCATCTTTTATAGGTATGCTTATTATTGATGTAGTGTTGTAACCCAACGGTGCAGAACGCAGGTAATCAAATTGCTGAAAAATGATCATCGTGCTACACATCAATACAATAGCAATTACAAATTGTGTTACAATTAATGCATTGCGCAACATGCCTGGTTTCTTTATACTTATTTTACCTTTTAAAACTTCTACTGTTTTTAGCTGCGCCATAATAGATGACGGATAACCGGAAGCAATAAATGAAACTATTATTATCAACGCTATTATTATACCAGCAATAGCAGGAGTAAACATCATACCTGCATCCATAGAATTATCAAATGTTTGATTGAAATTTTTTATCAGCAAAGCCACTGCTGCAACAGCAATTATCATTGAAATAAGTATCATGATAAAACTCTCGCCCCATACCTGTAACCATACCTGCCGCTTGCCTGCGCCAAGACATTTACGAATACCAATTTCTTTTGTGCGCATAAACGATAAGCCAACATTCAGGTTTACGAAATTGAAAGAAGCGATTAAAATAATAACACAACTGATTAGTATAAGTGTATATAAAAAAGCTTTGCTTACCGTGCCGCCGCTGCCAAGTTGTGTATTGAAATGTTCCTGTGTTAATGGCAATAAATGCATGCTGTTATAATCCCCGTTTTTATCAGCGATATAGCCTGATTTTTTTTCAATGCCTGCATTATCCGGAATGTATTTTTTTACAAGGCTTCTTAACCTGCTGTCCACCTGTTGCGCTGTTGTATTTTTTGCGAGCTGCACATATACACTGTGGTTCCTGCTGTCCCATTGATTTTGCATAGAAGTATATTCAGGATTTAATTCTGTGCGGGCGAGTAAAGAAAATTTTATGGTAGAATTTTTTGGGAAATCTTTTACTACAGCAGCTACCGTTAAGCGATACCAATCTGCGCCTAATTTCACTTCAATGGTTTTGCCTATCGGATCTTCTTTATCAAATAATTTATCGGCTGTATTTTGTGTAAGCACTGTTTTGCTTATATCACTTAAAGGATTTACTGCATTGCCTTTAACCACCGGAAAAGTAAACATGCTTAAAAAATCAGGATCAACCATTGTGGTTTGCATGTCAAGCGTTTTATCTCTATAACGCACCAGTTTCCCT
>JBDTLW010000007.1:0-15396 GCA_039934575.1 Parafilimonas sp.
GGGAAATAATTTTAATTACTGGTTTATCTGTGCGAAATCATTTTGCTTATTTAAAATAGTGTTATGTTTTACTGAAATTATTTTCTAAAAGTCTCCCTTAATAATTGCCGGAAAAAAGTTTATCCGCATATAAAAAACCCTGAAGCAGTAACAAGCATTAAAAATATTTCTGTATATAATAAATCATGAAATAGTTTTGCAGCCAATTATTATGCAAAAAAATTATAACCAGTTCAGGGCAATGATTGCGGTGGCAAAAGGCAGTCTCCGCTCTATATTAAGAAGCCCTTCTGCTGTAATATTCAGTATTGGTTTTCCATTGGTATTTATATTGGTATTTGGGTTTATTGGAGAGGGCGGAGGTATTAGTTTGGAAGTAGCTTTAAGTAAAGATGCCGATACAATAAATAATCCTGTTTATACTGCAATTAAAAATATTGGAAGCTTACATTTTATAAACGAGAATGACAGCCTATTAAAAGAAGATCTTGAAAAAGGCAACATAACGGCAATCATTAATATTGTAAAAAACGCATCCAGCAATCCCGACTACACAATTGAATTAAAGAGTTCTGAAGCTGTGAATCCGCAAAATATAGATGTGCTTGAATCCATTCTTAAAAACGTTATTAATAATATTAACGAACAGAAATATCCGCAAGCGCAAACGGTTGCCAGCATCAGTAATCATATTGAAAAAATTCCAGGCAGGGTTTACAGAACCATTGATTTTATTTTACCCGGTCAATTAGGTTTTTCATTATTAAGCGCCGCTGTGTTTGGCGTGGCTTTTACTTTTTTCAACTTAAGGCAACAGCTTATTCTAAAACGTTTTTTTGCCACACCTATCCGTCGCAGTTATATTGTGTTTGGAGAAACTTTAAGCCGCGTGGTTTTTCAAATGATCACTGCAATAATTATAATAGGCATAGGTACTGTAGCATTTAAGTTTACGCTTGTTCACGGGTTTACTACATTCCTCGAAATAATGTTATTGAGTTTTATAGCGCTTATTGTGTTTATGGGTTTTGGTTTTGTGGTTAGCAGCGTTGCCAAAAATGAAAGTACTATCCCTCCATTTGCAAATATTTTTACACTGCCGCAATTTTTATTAGCAGGTACTTTTTTTCCAATAACCGTTTTCCCTAAATGGCTGCAGGTATTTTGCAATATTTTACCCCTTACTCATTTTAATAATGCCATGCGAAATATTTCTTTTGAAGGCGCAAGCTTTATCAGTTGCTGGCGGGATGTTGGCGTGTTGCTGATTTGGGGAGTAATTATATATGCAGTTGCAATAAAAGTTTTTAAGTGGGAATGATGAGCAATTCTCATATAACCAATCATGTATATTTGACGCAATATACATAGCTGATAACAGTCTTATTTTTTTATAACATGTAACAATTTTGGGTATAGATTTTGAATGAGAATGCTCTTAAATTTCTAACGTCTAAAAAAATTGCCATGAATTCACTAACAAACCCTCAATCAGGATTATCTGCTGTAATTGCCCTTCTTCAAAAACAAAAGGAAGAGCTTGCTATTACTTATCATACTGCGCTTACAAATGGTGAAAAACTGCATGAAATAAAAACAATTTATATCAGTTTAAAAGATGCAGATAAAAGGTTGAATGAATTGATGCGTATCTGTATCACCCAATAAAAAATATCAATATTGTATGCATAAATTCCCGCTTGTATATGGCGGGGTTTTTTATGGAAACAATTAAACAAACGGGTTGTTCAGGTCAATTCCTATTTTTTATTCTGCCGGAATATAAATATTAAAAGTTGCTCCTTTATTTGGTACTCCGCTGGCAGTAATAATGCCATTATGATTTTCTGCAATTTTTTTACAAATAGCAAGCCCAATGCCTGTGCCTTCAAATTCACTGCGGCCATGCAGCCGCTGAAATAATCCAAAGATCTGCTCACAATACTGTGGTTCAAAACCAATACCATTATCTTTTATTGCATAATGATGATACTTTCCTTTTTTTAGCGCAGGAATATTTTTTGCTTTTGCGCCGTTTACAATATCATGAGAAATATGGATTTTAGATGCAGCATCCTGACGTCTGAATTTAATTGCGTTATTTATAAGATTTGTAAACAACTGCTGAAATTGGAAAGGGATTACATGAGCGCTTTGCATATCTGAAGATTCAATAACCGTATTCGTTTGTACTATCTTTTCCCTGAGATTATCGCAAACATCTTCTAAAAGTTTATCCATATCCGTTAGTTCAAAATGCGCCTGGGCCGTATTGGTTCTTGAGTAGCTTAACAGATCTTCTATTAGCTGCTGCATGCGTGTTGCAGCATTATCAATACGATTAAAATATTCCTTGCCATCTGCACTTAAAGAGGCTATTTCCGTTTCAATCAAACGCCGTGTAAACATTCTTATTTTTCGCAAAGGTTCCTGCAGATCGTGGCTGGCAACATACGAAAATGAAGCAAGCTCTTTATTCATTTCTTCCAGGGCTGTATTTTGTTCAAGCAACTGCAGTTCTTTATCATGCTGTGAAGTAATATCCTGCAAAGTGCCGATATAAACCCGCTCATTTCCTTCTGTAATAAAAATGCCGGTATTGCGGGCATGAATTATGCTGCCATCTTTTTTTATTACACGAAACAGGTATTCGCTTGAAATGTTTCCTTCATTCAATAAAGCATTTTCTGATAATATATGTTCCAGATCACCGGGATGAACGAACCTTGTAAAATTTTCGAATGCAGGTTCAAACTCGCGTGGCTTGCAACCTAAAATGCGGTAAAGGTTATCAGAATAATCAAAAACACCTGATGAAAAATTATAGCGAAAACTTCCAATACATGAAGTTTGCTCGGCAAAGTTAAAAGTCTGGTTAAGCTTATTTATTTTATTTTGTATTTCTACAGTTTCTGTTATATCCTGCGCTGTACCTGACATGCGTATGGGCTCATCAGAATCATCAACATACACCTTACCTCTTCCATGTATTGTCCGTATGGTGCCATCACGCATTTTTATGCGATGATAGAAATCAAATGGATTCCTTTTAACTAATGCTTCAATTATTATCTTCTGTGCATATTCTCTGTCTTCAGGGTGAATTAATGAAGTGTAACTTTCAAAACTTATATCAAAATTTTCGCGCTCCGCTTCAAAAATGCGGTACAACTCATTTGACCATGTAATTTTATTTTCTTTAATATTCCACTCCCAGCTTCCTATATGGGCAAGGCTTTGCGCTTCATTCAAATCTCTATTGCTTGCTGTTAATTCGGTGGTGCGCTCTTTTATCAGATGCTCTAATTTTTCAGTAATAGTTTTTTGATCGTGTATATCTGTGCAGGCGCCAAACCATTTTATTATTTCGCCTTCGTTGTTTTTAATAGGTAAAGCCTTGCCTAAAAACCATCTGTATGTTTCAGTATTATTTTTGTCTTTAAATCTGAATTCAAGCTGGTAAGGATTTCCTGTTTTTACTGATTCATACCAGGCATCTGTCCAAACCTGCACATCATCGGGATGCAGGATTGGTATCCAGCTTTGATCCCCAAAATTTTCAATAAAACCGGTATATTCATACCAGCGTTTATTATAATAATCAATATAACCATCCGTTCTTGCCGTCCAAATAATTTGGGGGCTGAAATTTGCAAGTTCTCTGAAATTCTCTCCGCTTTGTTTTAGCGTATCCTGTATTTTCTTTTGTTCTGTTACATCATGTATGTTGCAAACAAACGCATTTATATAAGGCACATTCAGTGAGTTGGCAATACTGGTTTCTACCCATCGCCAACTGCCATCTTTATGCAGAAACCTGACTGTGTCTGATACAACCTGCTTTTCACCTTCAACCATGGGCATGCTCTTTTCAACCAGTTTAGCAATATCATCAGGATGTATAAAATCTAATGCTTTTTTGCTGATGAATTCTGCTTCATCATAACCAAAAATATTTTTTACAGAAGCGCTTACATACCTAAAATATCCTTTCATATCTGATAGGGCAATTACATCTAAACTGTTTTCAATTAAAGCGCGAAACCTGTTTTCACTTTCTTCCGCTTCTTTGCGTGCTATCACCCTCTCTGTAATTTCTGTAGCCACAGCCATTATGCCAATCGTATTGCCCGCATTATTAAATAAAGGCTCATATACCAAATCAAAAAAACAGTCATCTGTTTTGCCATTTCTAAAAAGCTGCATAGCAAATTCTGAAGAGGAAAAAGTTTTTCCTTCCCGCAAAACTTTATCGTGAATTTTTTTAGCTGATAATGCTTCCGGAAAGATATCAAAAAAGGGCTTGCCCGTTACTTCCTCAGCAGTGCGTCCTAACATTTTAAGGGCTTTATCATTTATGATTTCAGTAATACAATCTGCACCCCGGTAAATTGTTATGGCTACAGGCGCCTGCTTTATCAGCATTCTGAATTTTGCTTCGCTTACCTGCAGTTTTTGTGTTTTCTTTATTTGTTTGATGATGGAAAGAAAAGCATATATAATTATTGCAAGTGATGTGAGTGAAAAAGTTAATAAAAATAATGGCGTTGCATAAATATGATGATTTAATGCATCATCTCTTTCCTGCATTATTTTATTTTCGGTATTGATGATATTATTTACTTCTGCTCTTATTGTATTCAGCAATTGCTGACTTGTATTATACATAGCAGCAGAAGGTGGCTGTGTTTTATCTGATGCCAACAGCTTCTGCGCATAAATTTTATACTGCTGTGCCAGAGTATTTACATAGCGCAAACTTTCTTGCTGTTTGGGATTGCCGTCTTCAAGTTCATTAAGATAGCTGAGTATTTGAGGATATTCATTGATTTTTTCATTGAATTCAGTAACTGAATTTTTATCATAAGTACGCAGGTAATCACGATAAATTACAGAAGCATCGCGTAAACAAAGAAAGAATTTTTCAGACTGAAATGAAACCTGCATGCTGCGGTTAACCATTTCATAAGAATACATAAGCGATTCTATTCTTTTATAAAATAGAAAAGAAAAAATGCAAAGCGAAAATATTCCTGCAAACAATAAAATATATGCAGAGCTGGTCTTTTTCATTCGTTGGCTAAACAGGTTTTAAAAGTATAAGATGAAAAAAAATTAAAGTTCTATGCGCGATAAAATTAAAAATAAATGAGCAATGATAACTGTAAGCTATATTTTTAGCAATATTATATTTGAATTTCTGAATGTATAAAAATTAAAGCGATACAGAAAATATGTCTTTATTAATTACAAATATCCGGTTGCTTGTAAATGTAAGAGAGAATAACAGGCTGTTGCGTGGTACTGAATTATCTCATTTGCCCTGCATAGAAAACGCATATCTTATTATTGAAGATGGAAGAATTTCAGCTTATGGAGAAATGAAGCAATTGTCAACTATCAATTCTCAATTGTCAACTATTGACGCAAATAGTGCTTATGTACTTCCATGCTGGTGCGACAGCCATACGCATCTTGTATTTGCAGCCAGCCGCGAAGAAGAATTTGTTGATAAAATAAAAGGATTGAATTATGCTGATATTGCTGCAAAAGGCGGCGGTATTTTAAACTCTGCAAACAAGCTGAATGCAATGAGTGAAGATGATCTTTTTAAGCTTGCATTGCAAAGATTAAATGAAGTAATACAACTTGGCACGGGCGCTATAGAAATTAAAAGTGGCTATGGTTTAAGTGTTGAAGGCGAACTAAAAATGTTGCGGGTTATTCAACGGTTAAAAGCAGTTTCACCCATAAAAATTAAATCAACTTTTTTGGGTGCTCATGCGTATCCTTTGATTTATAAAAATGATCATGAAGCTTATATAAAACTGATCATTAACGAAATGTTGCCAAACATTACAAAAGAAAACTTAGCTGATTATATTGATGCGTTTTGTGAAGAAGGATTTTTTTCTGTAGTTGAAATGAAACGCATTTGCGAAGCAGGGGTGAAGTATGGTTTAAAACCAAAGCTTCATGTAAATCAACTCAACAGTATTGGCGGCATTGAAGCAGCGATTGAAGTAAATGCATTGAGTGTTGATCATCTTGAAACAATGAATGACGATGAAATCTCAAAGCTTTCAAACAGCAAGACAATAGCAACGTTATTACCAACCGCTGCTTATTTTTTAAGCATGAATTATCCGCCTGCAAGAAAACTGATTGATGCAAATTGTGCTGTTGCACTGGCTTCAGATTTTAATCCTGGTTCTTCGCCTTCGGGTAATATGAATAATGTTGTTTCGATGGCTTGCATTCAAATGCGCACGTTGCCCGAAGAAGCCATTAACGCAGCAACAATCAATAGCGCTTATGCAATGGAATTAGAAACCGAAGTTGGCAGTATTACAATTGGTAAAAAAGCAAATCTCATTTTTACAAAACCAATTCCCTCGCTTGCATATTTGCCTTATGCTTTTGGAAGTAATTTGATTGCGAGGGTGATGATTGAAGGGGAGTTTTTTGAAGAATAAATTAAAGATTACATAAAGCTGAACTTCGTTATTAAAACCAAAAAGATTTGCAGAGACTATAAATTTTGAAAGCTTAAAGTAAACCTTTTTGGTTTTTCGATTTTGTAGAATATGGTCAGACGCTTCAAAAGCGTCAGACGAATAGCAAAATTTTCAAAACTCTATTTATAAATAGCAATCTCTTCAAATCCTTTACTATTTTTTGCACCTCGATACATGCCTTCGCAATTAAACAATAAAGCAAAATTTCCTTGCGCATCAACACCAATCATTCCGCCTTCACCATTAATAGTAACAAGTTTTTCGTTCACTACTTTATTCATCGCATCATGCAAATTCATGTTAGCATATTCCATTAAACAACTTACATCATACGCCGCAACAGCTTTTATAAAAGGCTCACCATGACCAGTACAACTGATGGCACAGGTTTTATTATTGGCATATGTACCGCAACCTATAAGCGGGCTGTCACCAATGCGGCCATAATTTTTGTTGGTCATGCCGCCGGTACTTGTTGCTGCTGCAATATTTCCGTTTATATCACAAGCAACAGCACCAACGGTTCCAAACTTTTTTTCAATAGTTTGTTTTGAATGATCAAGCACATAATCATCTGAGTTGCGCATTGCCTGCCATTGATCATAACGAAACTGCGAGAAGAAATATTCATCCGCTTCAACCTTTACATTTTGCTTTTGTGCAAAATCATTTGCACCATCACCACTTAAAATAACATGCTCACTATTGCGCATTACTTTAGCCGCAAGCTCAATTGGATTGCGCACATTACTTACACCGCATACAGCGCCTGCAGAAAGATCTATGCCATTCATAACAGCCGCATCCATTTCATGCAAACCTTTTTTTGTAAACACAGCACCGCGACCGGCATTGAATAAAATATTATCTTCTAAAACAACAACCGCTGCAATAACAGCGTCTGTTGCAGTGCCGCCCTTTTCTAAAATTGCATAACCTGCAGCGAGAGCTTGTTGCAAACCTTCTTTGTAAGAACGTTCGAGTTCAGGTGTCATCTCTTCTTTTAAAATTGTACCTGCACCGCCATGTATTGCTATTGTAAATTTCATTTTTTAATAAATAAAAATTTTTAAATTTTATTACATAAACGCTTAAACTTTTATACGTCATTGTAAGGTAGGAGACATCTCTCGAAATTAGAGCTGAAGAAAATTCAAGAGACCTCTCCTTACGTCGAGGTGACGCTTCGTAGAGCGAACAAAAATATTATTAAAATGCCATTGTAAGTTAACGAGACATCTCTATAAAATATATCATTAGATAAGTTGAGATTTCTCTTTCGTTACAATGACATTCAAAAATGATTTATTATTATTTATTCATAATATTCCAATTACAAATTAATTTATTGAAGGAAACCTGTTGTTCGGATTATTGATAAGCGATTCGTAACATTCATTCATTAACTGTTGTTTATTGATGGCAATTGTACCTGCTTTTTCACAAACAATTCCGCCGGCAAGATTTGCGATTTCTGCAGTAAGCAATATATCATTTGTTGCTGCATAAACCAACGAAGCCACTGCAATTACCGTATCACCTGCGCCGCTTACATCGGCAATATGACGCACATGTGCAGGCACAATATGTGATGTGTTTTCATCATGAATAAAAACGCCTTTTTCAGAAAGTGTTATTAATGATATTTTATGATGCAAATGTTTTTTCAACTGTTCATGTATATCATTAAGCAGTGATGCAGAGAGATCATCAACTAAAATATTCAAACCATCTTTTACTTCTTTTAAATTAGGTTTGAAAATATCAGCATATAGGTATGCAAAAAAGTTTTTGCGTTTGGGATCAACTGCAGTTAAAATATTTTCTTCTCTGCAAATTTTAATAACAGATTCAATTAGACTTGCAGTAAGCACACCTTTATTATAATCTTCAAAAATTACTATGCCTGGCTTTTCTGCTTTAATATACTCTGAAAAATTATTTATAAGTTTTGCTTCATCTTCATTTGAAATATCATGCGTAACTTCTGCATCAAGCCGCAGCATTTGCTGGTTGCGACCCATTACTCTTATTTTATTTGTAGTAATGCGGCTATCACTTTTTAAAATATAATCTGTATTGATATTATTGCTGTTTAATAAAGAAGATAAGATGTTTGCATCATTATCATCACCCGTAATTGTAAACAGCGTTGTTTGCGCACCCAATGAAACAAGGTTTAATGCAACATTTCCGGCGCCGCCAATTCTTTGTTCCCGATGATGCATGGATACAATTGGTACAGGCGCTTCCGGTGAAATACGTTCAACATTTCCCCACCAGTATGTGTCGAGCATTACATCGCCAAAAACAGCAACTTTTAAAGAAGAAAATGTTGAAAACAATTTTTCAAATTCAATCATATATCTTTTTGTTTTTTATTGCCAAGCGCTATAAAATATAATGGAATACCAAGAAGCATAATTGCCAAACCCCATAAAGAATATTTAGGCGAAGTGTAAACAAGCCCCACACAAAATGCCAATGCTAAAATAATATAAATAAGGGGGAGCAAAGGATAACCAAATGCTTTATACGGTCGTGGAATATCAGGTCTTTTTTTGCGCAAAACAAAAATGCCTATTAAAGTAAGTACATAAAATATAACTACCACAAAAGAGATCATCGTTAGCAGATCTCCATACTTTCCGCTTAAACAAAGCAAACATGCAGCAGCGCATTGTATCCATAAAGCAAAAGACGGAACAGCAAATTTATTCAGCGTGCCCGTTTTCTTAAAAAATAAACCATCTTTTGCCATCGTATAATACACACGTGCGCCTGCAAGTATTAAACCATTATTACAACCAAAAGTTGAAACCATTATCATCACTGCAATTACAATGGTACCGGCGCTTCCAAAAATATTATTTGCGGCTGCTATAGCTACACGGTCGTTCTGTGCAAATGCAATTTGATCTAAAGGCAGTACATACAAATACATCAGGTTTGCTGAAATATAAATTACTGTTACTATCAATGTACCTAAAAACAAACTTAACCCAATATTGCGTTGCGGGTTTTTTATTTCACCTGCAATAAATGTTACATTATTCCATGCATCACTGCTGAATATTGAACCAACCATTGATACAGCAATTGCACCCACTAAAACACTAATACTTATGGGTTGCCAGGTGGTTACACTATTAGCAGCATCAGGTAAATGTGTTTGCATGGCATGAAAACCTGTTTGCCAATTCTGATTCCAGAAATTATTTTTTACCAGTAAGAAGCCGAATATAATCAACCCAAACAGCGATAAAATCTTTGCTGAGGTAAATGTTGTTTGAATAATTTTTCCGCCTTTAATACCTTTTGTATTTGTGTATGTAAGGAAAATAATCAGCGCAATTGCCACAAGCTGCGCTGCAGAAATTTTTAAAAAGCCTGCATCAAATAAAATATTTGTTTCACTTACAGAGGGAATAATATATGCTGCGAATTTGCTGAATGCTACACCCACTGCGGCAATGGTTGCAGTTTGTATAACAGAAAATAAGCTCCAGCCATATAAAAAACCTGCAAGCGGGTTAAACGCTTCTTTTAAATAAATATATTGCCCGCCTGCTTTAGGAAACATACCGCTTAATTCACCATAACTTACCGCTGCAGTTATCGTCATAAAACCTGTTATAAGCCAAACAACAATAAGCCATCCGGCACTGCCTACATTGCGCGTAATATCTGCACTTACAATAAAAATTCCCGAACCAATCATGCTGCCGGCAACTATCATTGTTGCATCAACTAAACTTAGTGTTGGTTTAAAATGTGTTTTGGTTTCCTCCATAAATATTAAATTAAAAATCCCGCTGTTTGTAACGGGATTTGAAGATAGCAAAATAACTATGCAAACTATTTTTTTGTTGAATTTTTGAAAGCTTCATTCAGTTTCTCCACCACATCAGCAGTTATATTTCTTACTGAATCTTTATAATAAATTACATTATCATCGCTGCTGGTGGCAAAAACATATTCATAACCTTTTTGTGCGCTGTAATTTTTTAAAAAACTCTGTATATTATTTTTAAGGCTAAGCATTTTCTGCATGTATTCTCCCTGGAAATCCTGTCCCAAACTTTGTTGCTGCTGTGAATAATAGTTATCGAGGCGTGCAAGATCTTCCTGCATCTGGCTTTGTTCTGTTTGAGAAAGTGTAGCGCCGCGTTTATTATAATCATTCACCTTAGTAGTGTATTGCTGACGAATACTATTCAGCTTTGCTTCCATTGCATCATTCTTACCTTTTAAATAATCGCGGGTTTCTTTTGCCAGCACATAATTTTTTTCTAAAGAATCCAAATCGAAATAAGCAATTTTAAAAGATACGTTAGCGGTTGTTTGCTGTGATGTTTTAACAGGCCCGACAGTATTTTTTTTATTATAAAAAGCATAATACAAATAAGCCAATGCAATAAGTAATACGATATTTAAAGTCAATAAAAATTTATTCATCCAAATGCTTTTAAAAGCCGTGAAGATAAAATTTATGAAATCAATAAAATTGTTAAATCAAACTATGTGTTTTATTATGTTATTATATGTTTCGCATTGCCAGTTGTATCCCTGCTATTAGGGTTGATTTTTTTAGCAAAAAATATAACCAGTAGAAGACAATAAAATCAGCATAATAACTCAGCAAAAATTGTAAGTTGCATAATCAACTAACATTTGAAATAAGCAATTATGAAAAAAATAGCTTTACTTTTTCTGGTATCTTTTTTTACAGCAGAGAGTTTTTCACAAAATACAGGAGCTTCTTTGCCTAAGATGGTTGGCGATACATTATATACATCATGCGGCTATAAAATAACCGCCGGACAAGATGTTCAACTTGGTACAGGTTCAAATCTCAATGGCGATTTTAAATATATATCTGCATCAAACAGCCCGTTTCCTCATGCACCAAACGCAAGGCAGGTAGCATTGCATAGCAGTTCTAATGGACATATTGCCAAAATAAAAAAAATTAAAAGAGAAGGTAATTCAAAAAATGGATATGTGTATCGTCTTGCACTTGGCACCGGCGATGTTATAAATTATGAATGCGATATAGAGAGTGCTATTGCCGCCGGTGAAATTGTTGTTCCTGATAAATATAAACTCAAGGCTGCAACTTCTTCCATACAACCGGTAAGCGTAGCTGATGAGCTTACTAAGCTGAAAAAACTTTATGATGATAGTGTAATAACAAAAGAGGAATTTGAAGCGCAAAAGAAAAAACTGCTTGACGGCAATAATTGATTTGATTGGTTTATTTTATTGCTGATACTATGAAAATTATTCCTTTGATTTTGTATCTATAAATATTGTTACAGGTCCATCATTCAGCAACCTCACTTTCATATCAGCTCCAAAAATGCCTGTCTGAATTTTTTTGCCCAGATCTTTCTCAAGTTGTGCAATCATTTGTTCATACAATGGAACTGCAATATTTGCTTTGCTTGCACGAATATATGAAGGACGATTGCCTTTTTTTGTTGAAGCATGTAATGTAAACTGGCTTACTAAAAGTATGTCTCCCTCAATATCTTTTACGCTGATATTCATAACAGCATTTTCATCATTAAAAATTCTGAGGTTTAGAATTTTACTGCTTAACCATTCAATATCTTCTGCACCATCAGCATCTTCAATTCCTAAAAAAATTAATAAACCATTTTTAATTGCACCTGTAATATTTTCATCTACTATTACAGAAGCTTCAGAAACACGTTGTATAACTGCCCGCATGTTAATTATTTTTGCACTGATTAATTGCGTTTAAAGTTAATAGTATGCAGATTGATATAAGCACCGAAATTGTTTTTCAAACGGCACGCAGTGGCGGCAAGGGCGGCCAGAATGTAAACAAAGTTGAAACTATGGTTGAAGGCAGATGGCTGATTGATGACTCATTATTGATTGATGAATTACAAAAACAATTGATAAAACAACAGCTTGCAAACCGCATAACTGCCGATGGTTTTTTATTGATAAAATCTCAAAGCGAAAGAACGCAATTGGGCAATAAAGAACAGGTGATAAAAAAAATGAATGAAGCTGTAAGCAAAGCGCTTCATCCTAAAAAAGCACGTATTGCTACAAAAACTCCAAAGGGTGTAAAAGAAAAGCGGCTTGAAAATAAAAAGCAAAAATCGTTTGTAAAAGAGGGAAGAAAAAAAATGAAACGGGAAGATTATTGATTAAGTTAATGATCAAAAAAAGTGAATGCAAGTGTAAAAATTATCAATCATGAACTAATAACCATGAACTATGAATCAAACAATTATTTTTGCTAAAACAATTTAGTTGAGCAGCATAAAACAACTGGCAGGACAAACAATCTGGTACGGAGTAAGCAGCATTGCAGCACGGTTTATAAATTTTCTTCTTACGCCTTATCTCACTTATTCAACGCTTATATCAACAGCTAATTACGGACAGATGAGCGCTCTGCTCGCAGCAATTCCTTTATTTAATGTGATTTTTACGTATGGCATGGAAACGACCTATTTCCGTTTTATGCGGAAAGATGTTGACCGTGAAGCCGTAAATAACACGGCAATCATCAGCCTGTTAATCAGTTCAGTTTTGTTAAGTATTTTATTATGGATGAATCAGGAATGGCTGGCAAAAGTTGCTACCCTTAGTGAATTTCCTTTATTGGTTCAGCTTAGCATCATCATAATTGGTCTTGATGCATTAAGCACCATTCCTTTTGCACGTTTGCGCTACGAATGCAGACCACGTTTATTTGCTCTTTTAAAGATTGCCAATATAATTATAAACGTTTCCCTTACTGTTTTTTTTCTAAGTTATTGTCCGCACAAAGCCAAAGCAGATCCAACCAGTTGGGCAGCCTTAATTTATAAACCTGGAATAAATCCTATAACCTATGTTTTATTAGCAACGGCTTTTGCATCATTCTTTACTTTATTGCTTTTAAGTAAATGGGTTTTGCCAAAACAGTGGAAATTTAATATGGGTTTATGGTTAAGCATGATGGCGTATTCATTGCCTATGCTTATTGCCGGTTTAGGCGGAATGGTAAATGAAACTTTTGACCGTTTAATGCTTGGATGGTGGCTGCCCGGCACACATGAATTTGCAGATGAGCAACGCGGTATTTATGGTGCCTGTTATAAACTTTCTATTTTAATTACATTATTTATACAGGCATTTCGCATGGGTGCAGAGCCATTCTTTTTCAAACAGGCAGAGGGAGGAAATCCGCAAAAAACGTATGCGCGTGTAACAAAATTTTTCGTGATTATTGTATCTGTAATGTTCCTTGCTGTTACATTATTTTTGCCGGTATGGAGATATTTTATTGATCCGAAATATTGGGAAGGACTTAAAGTAGTACCGATACTCTTACTGGCAAATATATGTCTTGGTATTTATTATAATCTCAGCATCTGGTATAAGGTAACCAACAAAACAATTGCCGGTGCATGGATAACTTTAATCGGCACTGCCATTACTATATTCATTAATTATTTTTTTATTCCGCGTTATAGTTATGTGGCTTCTGCATGGGCAACATTTCTTTGTTATTTCAGCATGATGATAATAAGTTTTGTATGGGGACAAAAAAGTTATTACGTGCCGTATGCATGGAAAAAATTACTGACATATTTATTAATTGCTTTAGGGTTATTTTTTATCCATAAAGCAGTTTCTGGTTTTTATGAAAACACCATATTCAGTTTATCACTTGCTGCGGTTTTCATTCTTGCTTTTATGTTATTTATCCTAAGAGTTGAAAGAAAAGAGTTTGCACAATTCCCATATATCGGCGCATTAGTTAGAAAAATATTTTAATCAATTATACATATTGCCATCAGCAATTTTAATGATATAATTTATAGTGATGATCACCAGGACAAGTACTGAATAGTAGCGCAGATATTTTGGTTTTATAATTGAAGGGAACACCAAATAAATTAAACACATACATAGTAAAGCCAGCACAAAAATAAGCGGCGGATACGTTTTAAAACTTTCAACAAAATTTCCCTGTACAAAAGCTAATAATGAACGCTGCAATCCGCAAATGGGGCAATCAATCCCAAATAATTGCTTATAAGCACATGGCAACATGTGATTTTGAAACCAGGAGATCATATAAACTAACTGAAATTAATAATGATTCATGTTCCAGATGGATGCGCTGGCTGTACCTAAGATTACAACTACAATTATCCAGTAAATTACATAAAGTCCGCCAAGAGCGGTACCAATGATTGACATGATGTACCCTGCATTAAGGGAGCCATAACCATCATATAGATCCGGAGTTTCTTTATACATTTTCCGGGGTTTAGAGGCAATTACTATACCTATAATACCCAAAATAAGACCAACAAAAAAACAAGAACATACAATAGAACAAATACCCAATACAAGAACTGCAGTGGCATTTGGTAACATTTGTTTATCACTCATAAAGCAAGGTTTGATAAATTAAAAAATTGGTTTTAATAATGCAGATTGTGAAAATAACGGTAAAGAATGAAATAAAAAAATTCAGATCAAAAATACAAACTGCTCTGCGAAGTTTCTTCGCAGTTATATGCTAAAAGTCTCCTGATTTTTATTAAAGCTTAATCTATTCTAAAAACCGGAATTCGCATATAAACCGGTTCACTATAACCAGAATGTGTGTAAACAAAATATAATTGCTGTTGAGATGAAGCGGCAAAGACTGAATCAGATTTTTTCTTTTCTTCTAACTGGGTACGCACTTCCGGATGTTGTTTTAAAAAATCTGCAGCCACATC
Organism: Parafilimonas sp.; assembly: GCA_039934575.1. Classification (GTDB taxonomy): domain Bacteria; phylum Bacteroidota; class Bacteroidia; order Chitinophagales; family Chitinophagaceae; genus Parafilimonas. The sequence continues at coordinate 15,287 of JBDTLW010000007.1, forward strand.
TTCCCAGCGATAATCGCTGTAATATTCTTTGCGCTGTAAAACGGCATCAAAAAAGTTCCAGCTAAAAAAACTGTCATCACTTAATGGCTCTAATGTTTCAACAATATATC
>JBDTLW010000008.1:0-14591 GCA_039934575.1 Parafilimonas sp.
TATTTTTTTGTTTGGGGAATTCACCAAAAACTTTTTTACCATCCCACAAGCCATGACCTTCTATAGCCTGCAATAAAAATTCTTTTATATCACAACCAAAAAATTTTAAGAATGCATAAATAAAACGCGGCGCTTTTACATCAATTTCTTCTGCCGTAAACAATACAGCCCATTGATTAAGATCGGGTTTTTTATCAAATGTTCCATTTCTGCCGCTGCCCATTAACTTATAAAATTTTATTTTTTTATTGAAGTATAAAGGCAGGCGAAATATTGCCATTGATAAAAAACCAAACACACCGAGAAATTTTGGATAACGTGCTATGATGAGCGTACAAAACATTTTTATTCAGAAGTTGTATTATTTTGAAGCCGATAAAAAAATAATTATGCACAGTAATATCGCAATTAAAACAGCTAAAAATATTTTATTTTTTTCCCAGCGCTCTTCTTTTTGCTGATGCCGTATTATGGTGTTTAACTGCTGCTGCAACCATTGCTGTTTTTTATATACAGGTTGTAACAATATTATTAGCTGTTTTGTTTGATGAGATGATAAACGCGCTGCTGCTGTATTTATCATCTCAAGAAATTGCTTAAGCAAATTATCATCAACACGTAAAAGCAAACTAATATCATCAGGAAATAATTGTTTTATTGAATACAGCAAAGCATCTTTATTCAACCTGAACGGATCTGCAGTTTTAATGCGCTTGTTTATTTCAGTAATGCGGTTAATTAATGTTTCAATAGTTTCTGCAGGGCGTTGATATTCCTCATCAGCAGTTAAGTAACGGAGATAATTATATTGCTTTCTTGCGTCTGCATCAGAGAGTACTTTGTATGCTTCTGCGGCTTCTGTAAAGACAGCCGTTGACAATGCATCACCCGGGTTGCGGTCAGGATGATATTTCATAGCCAGCAGGCGGAAGGCATTTTTTATTTCGCCCGACGATGCAGTTGATTTTACATTTAATATTTTATAGTAATCTTTTGTTGCAGGCATTGCAGCGAATGTAAGTGTTATCATTATTTACTAATTTCATTCCTTAAATTTTAATAATGCACCATAATAAAATTTTATTTATCAGCCTGCTTTTTATTCTATCCGTTAATGCTTCATTTGCAAAACCGCCAAAAATTTTGGTGTTTAGCAAAACAACTTTTTATTATCATGAATCTATTCCTGATGGCATTGCAGCCATACAGGGGCTTGGTAAACAAATGCATTTTGACGTTGATACAACAACTGATGCTTCAAAATTTACAGACGGAAATCTGAAACAATATGCCGCTGTTATTTTTTTAAGCACTTCTGATACATCGGGCGCTTTGCTTAATGATGCGCAACAAACGGCATTAATGCATTTCATAGAATCTAATAAAGGATATGTAGGCATACATGCTGCGGCTGATGCAGAATATCAATGGCCATGGTATAATAATTTAGTGGGCGCATATTTTAAAAGTCATCCTAAACAACAGGAAGCAGTAATGCACGTAACAGACAGCAATTTTGTTGCCACTAGAATGTTGCCGGATACCTGGAAACATTTTGACGAATGGTACAACTATAAAGAAACACATTGGAATGATGTGCATGTACTTTTAACTGTTGATGAAAACACATATACCGGCGGCGAAAATGGAAATTATCATCCTGTTTGCTGGTATCATAATTATGATGGCGGACGCTCTTTTTATCTTGGCTTAGGCCATACAAAAGAATGTTATTCTGACCCTCTTTTTTTAAAATTACTTGCCGGCGGAATTAAGTATGCGATAAGTAACCAGGAAAAATAAATTAATGTACGATTTAAGATGGAAGATGTACGATGGAAGAAGTAGGAAGTATGAAATTAGGATGAGACGTTTCTTAAACGTTAGGGCACTAATTAAATTCCGTTGAAAATATGCATGGTAAAGGAAATTTGAGTAAATATTTTTGGTTGTCATTCACATTAAAAAGCTCTATATTTAACTATTGAATTTTAAAAATATTCCGCAATAAAAACCCTGAATCGTCATAGGTATGTAGATATTTCAAAAAATAATTTAAATACTATGATGGATAATGATCTTTTTCAATTGCACATTTCTTATTTCAACTTCGAAAAAAAATTTCAGCAGCAAATAGAAATATATTTCTGTGAAAATATCAGATTAATAAAAAAATCAATTCGCCTTAATGCTATTGCAAAGACTGCCGAAATCTGCGACATTCATGTTCATATTTATTTTTTTACTGAACTTGCCCATATAAATACGCAAATGCTTGAAAGATCGAAAGCAGTTAATGCCCGCATTTTATTCGTTGGCCAGTTTGATGAGTTTGAAAACTTTTTATTGTGTGTGCAAACAGGCGCTTATGGCTGCATACCAGCCATAAATATGTCTGAAGAAATTACGCCGGCAATATTATCTGTGTTGCAAAATAAAATTTACGTAAGTCCCGGCTTTGCTGCTGTTATTAATACATATTTTAAAGGCAATAAAGATCATTATTCAAGCCTGTTAACTTCAAGAGAAAATAAGCTTATACAATTGCTTACAAAAGGTGCACTGTATAAAGAAATTGCCTGGCATCTGCGTATAAGCGAAAATACAGTACGTTCGCATGTACGTAATATTTACAGCAAACTGAAAGTGCATTCCAAAACCGAACTAACCCGAAAAATTTTAGGCGCCACTACCTTAAATGTTCCATTATTTAATCTACTATCTGATTATGTAGCATGTTTATGCTATTGACCGGCAAAATTTCTTATTCTAATTTTCCATTTTTATAAGCATAACCTATTTACACCATTCTTCACGGGTGGTTTCCTGCGGGGTTTTATCCGCGTAATTAAATTATACTGATAATTTATTAAATCTTTTACATGTTTGTCTGTAAAAAATATATCACGCTTAGTTGTACAATACCACCTTAGTTGAGGCGGAGATTAATTATTATATCGCTGCATTATTTTATACAAATCAATAACAACTTAAAACCATATACAATGAAAAAGAAAATACTATTCATGACCCTTTTTTTTACAATAGGAAGTTCTATTATATTGTCAGCCCAATCATGGGATATTAACGGTAACAGTATAAACCAGGTAGGAAAACTTGGAACGATAAGTAACAGGAATGTACAGTTCATAAGCAATAATTCAATAAGAGCTGTACTAACAAAAGATGGCGATTGGGGATTTGGAACTACAAACCCAAATACGCGTGTGCATATAAATAGCGCTGCAGGCCAAAACCCTTTTCGTGTACAGGTAAATGGCGCAAGTAAATTATATGTAGATAATGGCGGCGGCGTTTCTGTAGGCAGCTCTGCTATACCACCAGCAAACGGTTTATACGTTTCAGGAAATGCGGGAATAGGAACAACGGCGCCATCTGAAAAATTACATGTTGTAGGCAACATATTTGCTACAGGCAATCTTGACGTAGGTGGTACAGTTGGCTTCGGATCAGTGGAAACTTTTTCTGATGGTGGCTCATTTACAATTCAGTCAAATTCTGATATTGTTCCTGATGCAGACGGTTCTAATAATTTAGGCAGCACAGCAAGAACCTGGGCAAGTGTACATGCAATAAGTTATCTTACTACTTTAACAGCAGGCGGCAGAGCAACAGCCGAAAATTTAAAAGCGGGGCTTCCTGAAATAATGAAACTCAGACCAATAACTTATACAGATGGTTCAATAAAAAAGTTTGGATTAATAGAAAAAGAAGTGCAGCTTGTTTTACCCGAAGCCACTTCTGACAAAGAATTTACAGCCAATGAAGCATCTGGAAAAAGTATTCCAAAAACGGTGAGCTTATCATTAGAGTATGATGCGCTTATTCCCGTGCTTATTAAAGGCATGCAGGATCAGCAAAAAATAATTAATTCTTTACAGGAAAGAATCAGCCAGCTTGAAGCATCATCATCAGCAGTTAGCAGTGATAATATGAAATCCGGCAGCAACTTGATCAGCAGTGCAGTTCTTGAACAAAATCAGCCAAACCCATTTAATCAAAATACAGTGATACGTTATCGTTTACCAAATAATACATCAGGACAAATAAATGTTTATGATAATAATGGAATATTATTAAGAAGCATTAAAGTAAATGCAAGCGGACAAACAACATTAAATGCGGGCGATCTTAAATCCGGAGCTTATACATATACTCTATCAGTAAACGGAAAGTTAGCTGCAAGCAAAAAGTTGGTTATAATAAATTAAATTCTTTAAATCCCTGTTGCATAAAGCCTGGTATTTTTACCGGGCTTTATATTTTTTATTAAAATTAGTTACACCTTACCGCTGGCTTGCAATAAGCAAATTAAGATCGGTGAATTTAAGATCGAAACGCTGACTGATATATAAATTGGTAAGATGCCCGCGATATAAATACACACCATTGCGCAGGTTAAAATTATGCCACACCATTTCTTCTATTCCGCCGGCATCTCCGGCATCAAGCAATAAAGGCATAAGCACATTACTGATGGCATGGCTTGCCGTGCGTGCATAACCACTTGGTATGTTTGGAACGCAATAATGTATCACGCCATGCTTTACAAATGTTGGATGCTGGTGCGTAGTAATTTCGCTGGTTTCAAAACAACCGCCGCGATCAATACTTACATCAATAATTACACTGCCGGGACGCATTGCCTGCACCATTTCTTCTGTAACAACAATTGGACTTCTGCCGCTTTCATTTGTAAGTGCACCAACGGCAACTTCGCAGCTTTTTAATTGTTTGGCAAGAATACGCGGCTCCATAACACTAGTCCATACACGCATACCGAGATTATTTTGCAAACGTTTTAAGCGATATACATTACTGTCAAATACTTTTACAGAAGCGCCCATGGCAAGTGCAGTTCGGGCAGCAAATTCACCTACAACGCCGGCACCGATTATAATAACTTTTGTTGGCGGAATACCACTGATGCCACCCAATAAAACACCTTTGCCATTTTCCTGGCTGCCCAAAAACTGGCCTGCAATAAGCATAGCTGCACTGCCTGCAATTTCACTCATGCAGCGAACGATAGGATACGTGCCGCTATCATCTTTTAAATGCTCAAAGCCAAGCGCCGTAATTCTTTTTTCCATCATTTTTTCCAGCGATTCTTTTTTAAGCATAGAAAGATGAATGGGCGAAATAATGGTTTGATTTAATTGTAAATATGAAAGATCTTCTTCCATAACCGGAGCGCTTTTTATAAGCATAGGCGCTTTGTAAACTTCTCTTTTGTTTAAAGCAATTTGCGCCCCTGCTTCGCTGAAATCATTATCAGAATATTTACTGCCTTCGCCGGCTTTGGTTTCTACTATCACATGATGACCATTATTTACCAGCACATTAATAGCTTCAGGAATTAATGCAACGCGGTTTTCCTGCAATACCATTTCTTTGGGAATGCCAATGGTAAGCTTTGCACTTTGCGGTCTTATGTCTAAAGTTTCTTCCTGCGTTTCAAAACTGAAACCCACACTGATGTGCGGTTTTGTAGTTGCCATAATAAGATAAAATTAAAACTATAAAAATAGCATTAAAGTTTAAATTAATCATTATGAATAATGATGCTGCGTTCATGCTCATTCATTGTTTCCATAGAAATATGCAATGTGTTTGCGGGTAATAAGTTTGGAAATTTTTCAGACCATTCAATAAAACAAAGATCACCACTTTCAATACAATCTTCACACCCGGCTTGTATAGCTTCTGCTTCATCTTTTAACCTGTACCAATCCATGTGAAAAATTTTACCGGCAACAGAACTTGTATATTCACTAATGATAGCAAAGGTTGGGCTGCTTACTGAATTTTTAACCTGCAGCACATCGCACAAAGCATGAATTAATGTTGTTTTGCCTGCGCCCATTTCTGCATGAAAAGCCCATGTTTTATATTGGCTGTTTTCATTCCATAATTGCGCTGCAATTTTTTTTATTTGAGAAAGAGAGAAGTTTATTTGTTTCAATGTTTTATTAGTTCAAAAGTTTACGAGTTCACTTGTTTACGAGTTTAAATTTACTTTTATCAAGGGTTTAACTTGTGACCTTGTAAACTCGTAAACACTTAAACTTTATTTCAGCTTTTCATTATTTTGATGCCGTGTTGCATCGCGTATATTTTTCTTTTCAAAATTTTTTTGCAATGCTTCAGTTAAGTTAGTGTTTGTTTGATTTGCGAGACAAAGTAAAACCCAAAGCACATCAGCCATTTCATCACTTAAAAACTCCCTCCCGCTTTCTCCCTTTAGGGCAGGGGCATCAGATTCTTTAAAAGATTGTTCGCCATACGTGCGTACCATTATTCTTGAAAGTTCACCAACTTCTTCCATCAATATTCCAAGATTTGTAAGCTCATTAAAATATCGAACACCTGTTGTATTTATCCATTCATCAACTTTTTGCTGCGCTTGTTCTATCGTCATATAATTTTTTTAATGAAGAAGTAAACAAAATTATTGCAATAAAATTTGGGTAAAAAACCTGCCTGGTTTATGCAGCATAATGCTAAGCCTCAATCGAAGTTTTGCTTCTGCTTCTGTATTTTTTAAGCGTATTTATTTTCACCTGTATTATACGTAATGGAATTAAACCAATGGCGCCAAATGAACAATCAATAAGTATATGAAAAAAGGGTATGCCTCTTATTGTACCCGCAATAAAAGCAATCGGTATAACGCAGATGCAGCTTATCATTGCCCATTGTATAATCCATCTGTTACGAACCGGATGCTGATATACACCGATAAATAAAACAGCCATCATAAGGTGTGCAAATGCAAGCCAGTCAAACCCATAAAATATAAACGGATATTCTTCATTCACATATTTTACGCCTGCTAATACATGATGAAGCCATTGCTCCATAGCAGAGCCTTCAGAAAACATTCTCACTTGGAGTATCCAATCTAATTCTGTATAAACCGGAAACGCGGTTACACCGCTTATTACTAATACAATAATAAAAAGTATAACAAGTGATCTTATTTGTCTAAGCAGTTTTGACATTTCATAAGGTTTGTTGCGAAGAAGTTTGAACTAAGTTAATGACTTAAAAAAAATCAACTCGTTTTATTATTTTTTCTTGTAAACCACCAATACATAGGTACGCCGGTAAGCATAAGCGCCGCGCCAATTGCAGCTTCGCGCGGACGTGTGAAAATTGTATTTACAATAAGCACGGCACAAAAAATAACCACTATTGCCGGCACTATCGGATAACCCCATACTTTATACGGACGCGGTGCATCAGGCATTTTTTTTCTAAGTATAAATACGCCCAATGTTGTTGCGCCATAATAAATAAATACAGCAAAAATTATCATGTCTGTTAGCTGGTCGAATGTACCCGAAAGAACGAGTATGCAAGCCCATACGCATTGATACAACAACGAATTTACGGGCGCCTGTTTATCATTCAGCTTTGCTGCTTTTTTAAAAAATAATCCTTCATTTGCCATGGCGAAATATGGGCGGCAGCTTGCTAATATAGTTGCATTGCAGCAACCCAATGTAGTAAAAAGAATAAGTATGGAAATAAATAAAGTGCCGTTGCTTCCCCAAAAACTTTTTACCGCTTCAATGGCTGCAATCTTGTTACCGGCAGTATAAACTTCTTCTAATTGCGGAATGGATAGTAATGATAGATATGTTGTATTTACTAAAAGATATAAAACGATTATGGTGAATATGCCGATGGTAATTCCTTTGGGAAGATTACGTTTTGCATCTTTTATTTCGCCACCTACATACCCTACCGATGCCCAACCCTGGTAAGCCCAGAATGCTGCAAGCATAGCTGTAAATACAGCGCTAAAAGTAACGGTTGAATTATTTGTTGTTTGCATTTGTATGCGGCTTACATCTGCAGTATGGCTTGTTAGTCCAAATGTGATGATTACGAATATGCTGCCGAACACAAGCAATAAAATTGCCATGCTTACGCCGGCTCCCGTTTTAATGCCTTTAGTATTTATCCATGTTAATATGATGATGAGAAAAATTGCTAAGAGTTTCACATTCAAATCTGCGAATGGATAAAACAAAGGACCATTACCAAAATCACCAATACCAATATGTGCCCATGCAGGTAAAATTTCAGGCAAATGCACAACGCTGTTAAACGATTCTGCAAACACATACGCCAATGCAGAAATAGCGGCTGTTTGTATCACTGTAAACAAACTCCATCCAAATAAAAAAGCAAAAAACTTATTGTATATTTTTTGATAGTAAACATACTCACCGCCGGTATCTGCCAGCAGTCCTGCAACTTCTGCATTGCATAACGCACCAAATAAACTTATAATACCGGCAAGCACCCAACATACAAGCACCCAACCTGAAGAATGCAGTTCTGCAGCCATTGGCGCTACTTTTTTATATACGCCGGAGCCGATAATATTTCCTATCACAATAACTACAACAAGCCGTAAACCAAGTGATCGGTTAAGCAGTGGTTTGCTCATACTGAATGGTTTTAGTGGATACAATATTACATGCTTAAACTTGCAATGCCTCACTAAACAGTTTTAATATTTCCGTTTATGTTTTATCATTTCCGCTCATCAAATCTGCGGCTGAACTTTAAAGAGATCATTATCTTTATAGCCCAATCTTTTCAAACAATCTCCCACATCTTAACCAGGTTTTGACGGTATCACCTAAAGTACCGGCGTATACTAAATTCAAATACACATGAAAAAAAATTCATTGGCTTTAGCGTGCAACTTATTTGTCTTATGCTTTTCGCTTTCGTGTTCTCAGTTTAATGATCATGATATACACATCCAGGTAAATGATTCAGATCATTACTATAAAATAGTTGCGCATTTTAATAAAAGCCAAACAAGAAATGTTGAACGATATATGGATGATAAGATTGGAAGATCAAATAATATGTCATTTGTAAATACCCGCATTGATGGTCAGCTTTCGCTTGATGATCACACCGTATTTTATATAAAAAAATATCCGGGTTTTGTTGAAATAAAATTAGATAAAGATAAAAACTCTGATGAAGCATATTATAAAATGAAATCAATGGGTGAAGGAATAAAAAAAGTACTTACCCAATAAACATCAAGCTTATTTGCTGAGGCATTCCTGTTAAAAATATATTAAGTAAGAATTAAGCATACAGTTTGCATTACTTCTCTGCATCTTTACAGCTTTATGAAATATCTGATAGGAATTTGCTTTTTCGCATTTATGACAAAGGCCAACGCACAAAACAAACAGGATGCAATTTTGGGTAAATGGGAATCAACAGACAAGAATCTTATTGTTGAAGTTTATAAACACGATAATGCTTTTAAAGCAAAAATAGTTTGGTTTTATGATGAGGATGATACAGTTACACCTATTGATGAAAGACTCGATATAAAAAACCCAAATAGATCGCTGCGCACCAGAAAGATCATTGGTTCAGATGTGCTTTCCGGGCTTGTATATAATGCAAAACAAAACAGATGGAATGGAGGCAGAATTTATGATGCCACATCGGGAAGAACCTGGGATGCAACGGTATGGCTGACTTCACAGGACGCGCTAAGTGTAAGAGGCTTTTATATCTTTCGCTGGATAGGCAAAACGCTAATGTTTATAAAAGTGCAGTGAGCAGTGAATAATTATTTCTGCTGATGAAATATTTTTTCCATCAATTTAAATAATTCAGGATGGTTTGTTTTAAAAAGCTGTGGTGCACTAAAAAAATATTCCGCTGCTACAGCAAAAAATTCTGCATTGCTGGTAGCGCCATATACATTTATATCTGAGTTTCCCTGTTTTATTTTCTCTATTTCTTCACTCATATATTTTATCCACGGAATAGTATATTGTTTGTTGAGCAACTGTTCAGGTACGCCATCTGTTTCTCCATCTGCTTTATCAAGCAAATGCACAAACTCATGTATGCCCGTATTGTTTGCAGCATTTTCATTTTTAAAACCCTGGCGCAATGCTGGTTTGGAAAGTATCATCATTCTTTGCATAGCGCCTGTACCTACCATACCCAATATATTTCTGTCTTCACCAGCTACAGAAAATTCGTCTTTATTAAATGTGTCTGCATAAATAAGCACATCTCTTAAATTGTAATAATGCCAGTCAAAATTTAAAACAGGGATTACGGCGCTGGATGCTACGAGTAATTTATCCAGTTCATCTATTTCTGTATTTACTGCATGAATACGAACATACGAGAGAAATTCTTTTATCTTAATTTCAAACCGAAGTTTATCTGCGTCATTTAACTGCCTGTAAAAGGCAACATTATCATACAGCAATGCCTTATAGTTTTCAGTAAGAATAACTTTGTTACTTCTTCTTTTATTTTTTTTGAGTATTAAAAAAATAACTATCGGAATAACAATTAGAAAAATTATAAAGCCTTCCATGCTATCAATATAAATTTATATTAACCACCACTAAAAAAACGAAATGAAGTTATATTGAAAAAGTATGAACAAGAAAAATAAGAAGAGATACCAACATCAATAAACTTATTCTTTAATAAATTTATCAGCATATAAAGTAATATCAGCATGTACCAGTTTTACATTATACATTCCTGCAGGCAAACTATGTATTGATACAGTTTTAATATTGATAATATCTTTTATTAAATTGGTTGATTGTTTAATTAATAAAACGCCCTTGTTATCATAGATCATTATAGTTGCATCGTTGGTTTGCAGGCTTTGAAGTTTTAAATATAAAACATCCGATGCGGGATTAGGAAATAGCGTTAACTGCATAATTCCTTTTACCAAAACAATATTTGAGTAAGCGTATCCTGAATCGAGCTTTAACTGTTTAAGGCGATAGTATGCGGGTTGAATATTATCGTTCAGATCAATGGCTGTATATTTTTCTTTTGCTGATGCTTCTGCATACGCTGTTACAAATGCAACTGTTTTAAAATGGGTAGTATCAACAAATGAGCGCTGAATCTCAAATCCTTTTCTATCATACAATTCTTTGGCTTCCCATTTCAGATTAACAAGAGATGCTGCAGATCTTTCACCTTCAAGTTTAAGTGAAGAAGTTATACTGTTTAATAATGCGCATTGTTCACCTGAGCTTCTAACATTGAATTTTGGTTGCACATTTATAACACCGGGTTGCTTTGGAGCAATTTGAAATACTGTAATTTTTTTACCCGCATTTTCTACCCGCGGTATTTGATAAGGCAAAACTATTTTACCAGGCGGACTGACCTGCGAATTTATTTTAATTTGAGCAGATGCATTAAATATAAGAAGTAAAAACACAGGCAGGTATAAGCACGGATATTTTTTCATGATCAAATTTTAAAGAAATTCAAACATACATTATGTAACTATTTGAACTTTCCTGTGCTTTATAAATGTGTATTTTTTGATCTGTCCCAGCCAAAACTTGTTTGTTTACCTGAGCTTCCATCTTGGTTTTGCACAATGTTAGTCCATTCTATAGTAATGGGATCTAATTCAATATAAAACTGTGGCTTGCCAGAACCGGCAGCACCAGATTCAGATACGGTCTTTACAAATACATTATTCATTTCCACTGTATAATATGTAAAAGGGCTACCACCTGTAGTTGTAAACGTAATCGTTACTCTCCCAACTTTTTTTCCCTGATATATATAGCTTTTGAAGTCTATCAGTGAGGGGTTGGTGCCCATGCTGAATATCCAGGGACCGGTTGCTGTTTTGCAACTGCCGCCGCCACCGGCAATATAGCCGCAGGATGAATCTGTTTCTGAATAGCTGATTGCCTCTATTTCATTTTCATGACCTTTTACAACAGAGCCGCCTTTAAAAAGTGTGGAGCCGTCGCCTACAGTACCTATTGCTTTTATATAAATTTTTTGTGCATGCAATGATGATTGGAGCAATAAAAAGCCTGTGCAGGCAAACATGGTAAAAAGGAATTTTCTCATAAAAAAATTATTAATGGTTATTAGATTAAAAAGCAGCTCCGCTGAATGAATGCGGAAAAATTATACCTGTAAACTTATTCATAAATGAGTGTAGGAACAAATTTAATAACTAAAACTTTCTCTTAATAATAAACTAAAAGATATGGTTAGCTATCCAATTATTGTCATTATTAAAGCAGACAGCATGTAAACAGGATATCCAATTATAGAAATATAGAATTGTTAGTTTTTTTCTTCCTTATTTACTATAGATAAAATAGTAAATACAATACCCGTAATTAATAATAAAAAACTTAAAATTGAAAAGATCAGAATGCCGGCATTTAGATTTCCTAATCTTTCATTGTTGCCATTCAAGAACCAAATACAGGCGTTTTAATAATGCTGTAAACTATCAGAACATTAATAATGATAAGGTATATAATAACCGGAAAGACCAATGTTTGAAATTGGTCTTATTTTTTGTAAAAGTTAATACGGAGTTCTCATCCATCTTATATAATTAAACTGTTACCTCCCTTATTTCCGGCTTTAACTATGTGCTTTAATTCATCTTTTAAAAATCCTTTTAAACTTAAATCTTCATCAAGTAATGGCCAATGTACACCAATGCCATTTGCAATCAACTCATACTGTACAAGTGCTGCTGAACCTGCATTGCTCAATTTTTTATAAGATGATATTTGCTGATGCAATACTGCTTTTGTGTTTAATATAATAAGCATAACATCTGACTCAGGATGGAAATCTATCGCTTCAATGCGAAGACCTTCGTCATAAATCAATCTTTCAATTGCATCAAAATTATTAACCAAAGTATTCATACTGATATTTTATTCAACACTCAACGTTGATGCACTTGTTGGCTGCTGCCGTTTTTCACTTGTTTTCCAAAAGTTCGTTAGTTGTTGTCGTTAATAACTTACCAAACAACTTTATGTCATTTGGAAGTTGTGTTGTGTCCGTGTCAATATAAAATTTTTTTATTTCGTTTTGTCGTTTAAATTCAAAATATATGCCGCAACCATCTGTGCAATCTGGACAACCAAATCGGTCTGTCGATTTAAAACTATTCAAAAGCCGTTTTGGAATTTGCTTTACAACATTACTTGCTAAGTCAAAATTAGCTCTGCTGCTAATAACAGTTTTACAAATGACATTTCCACTATCTTTAAAATAGCTTTCTGTTGTGTCCATTAAAAGTGTGTTTGCATTTCCCATCATATTGTACTCGTACATTGTCGAACAATGTCCATAACACTCGCCGCAGTAAACTCCAAATTTGATATAGTCAAGATTATTGTTAGATTGAAAACTGCTCGATTTACTTTGACTATAATTTGATTTAGTCGAAGTTGTCGTTTGTCCACAACTAATTGCAGTGAGAAAAAATAAAGCTGATATTAAATTGAGGTTCGTCATACGAGTAGCAGCCAACAAAAATATTTAAGCTATCATTCCCGCATCTTCTCTTGCTTTCAAATCTTTTATAAAGTCAAGCGCTTCAGAAACCACATCGCACATAATAGTTATCAATGTGCCGGGCTTTGCGTTATTGTAAGCATATAATATAGCGTCCTGTTCATTATAAATTATTTCAACCGGAATGTCGCTGGTCTTAGCTTCATTAATTCCTTCAACCAATAAATTCACAATTTCTTCTGCAGTGCGGCCGCGTAAATTTTTATCGCACCTGATTATGATTTCATCAAAATATTTTGTGGATAATCTTCCAAGCTCACGAATATCTTCATCTCTCCTGTCGCCTGTTCCGCTGATGATTCCCACTTTAGGTGAGCCTTCCATCTTGCTTACAAAATCACCAAGCAATTCAAGCCCTGCAGGGTTGTGCGCAAAGTCGGCAAGAAATTTACATTTCTTAAACTCAAACATATTTAACCTGCCCGGCGTCAATGCCGGCGATGGAATAAATGTGCTGAGACCCGTTCTTATATCTTCAATTGAAATATCGCGAAAAAGATATGCAGCTAAAACTGCAGGCAACGTGTTCATGATATTATGCAATGCTTTACCATCAAATGTTATTGGTATATCTGTAACTTTTAATACACGAATTTTCCAGGTGCCTTTTAAAATAGTTACATAACCATTTTCATAAACAACTGCATAGCCGCCTTTTTTACAATGCTTTTTTATACGTGGATTATTTTCATCCATGCTGAAAAAAGCTACGTTGCATTTAAGCTCATCTTTCATTTTATAAACAAGATCATCTTCTGCATTCAATATAGCAAACCCATCTTCCCGAACAGTTTCAGGCACCACACTTTTTACACGTGCCATTTGTTCCAATGTATTAATGCCGGCAAGCCCCATGTGATCTGCAGTTACGTTTGTTACTATCGCTACATCGCATTTATCAAAAGCAAGTCCTGCTTTTAATAAACCGCCTCTTGCACATTCAAGCACGGCAAACTCAACGGTAGGATCGCTTAAAACAAACTTGGCGCTTACAGGGCCTGTGCAGTCGCCCTTCATCATTAACTGGTTTTGAATATATACTCCATCGCTTGTTGTATAACCAACTTTTTTCCCTGCGGTTTTGCAGATATGTGCCGTTAATCTTGTTGTAGTTGTTTTACCGTTTGTACCCGTGATAGCGATGATGGGAATTCTGCCTGTACTTC